>NZ_RZTB01000004.1:0-130993 GCF_003997735.1 Mesorhizobium sp. M7A.F.Ca.MR.148.00.0.0
TCTCCCCCCTTGCGGGGGAGATGTCCGGCAGGACAGAGGGGGGTGTTCAAGCGCTCTGCTTCCCATGGACTTCGAACCTTACATGCGGAGGCTCCATGTTCGCCAAGATCCTGATCGCCAATCGCGGCGAGATCGCTTGCCGTGTCATCCGGACGGCGCGCAAGATGGGTGTGCGCACTGTCGCCGTCTATTCGGATGCAGACGCGAGATCCCTGCATGTCGAGATGGCCGACGAGGCGGTGCATATCGGCCCCTCGCCCGTCAGCGAAAGCTATCTGCGCGGTGACAAGATCATCGCCGCGGCCCTGGCAACGGGCGCACAAGCCATTCACCCCGGCTACGGCTTCCTGTCGGAAAATCCCGATTTCGTCGACCAGGTGGTGGCGGCGGGGCTCATTTTCATCGGCCCGTCGGCGGCCTCGATCCGTGCCATGGGGCTGAAGGACGCCGCCAAGCGGCTGATGGAAAAGGCCGGCGTGCCGGTCGTGCCGGGCTACCATGGCGAGGCACAGGAAATCGTGCTGCTTGCGTCCAAGGCACGCGAGATCGGCTATCCCGTGCTGATCAAGGCGCGCGCCGGCGGCGGCGGCAAGGGCATGCGCCGGGTCGAGCATCCAGATGAGTTTTCCGAAGCGTTGTCCAGCGCACGGCGCGAGGCGAAAGCCGCTTTCGGCGACGACCGCGTGCTGGTCGAAAAATATGTCGACAAGCCGCGCCATATCGAGGTGCAGGTGTTCGGCGACAATTTCGGCAATGCAGTGCACCTTTATGAACGCGACTGCTCGGCGCAGCGCCGCCACCAGAAAGTGATCGAGGAATCGCCCGCGCCCGGCATGACCGAGGCTTTGCGCAAGGCGATGACGGATGCGGCGGTGAAGGCCGCCAAGGCGATCAATTATTCAGGCGCCGGCACCATCGAGTTCATCGTCGATGCCTCGCAGGGCCTGAAAGCCGACCGCTTCTGGTTCATGGAGATGAACACCCGCCTGCAGGTCGAACATCCGGTCACCGAAATGGTGACCGGCACCGATCTGGTCGAGTGGCAGTTGCGGGTCGCCAGCGGCGAAAAGCTGCCGAAGACGCAAAGCGAGATCGCGCTCGTCGGCCATGCCTTCGAGGCGCGCATTTATGCCGAGGACGCGACGAAAGGTTTTCTGCCGGCAACGGGCACGCTGCACCATCTGAAATTTCCAGACGCGGCCTCCGAAGGCGCCACGATGCGCATAGAGACAGGCGTGCGGGCGGGTGACGCCATCTCGCCCTATTACGACCCGATGATTGCCAAGCTGGTCGTCCACGCAAAGGGCAGGCTGGCGGCTCTGGAAGCGCTTGGCGCGGCGCTATCCCGGACCGAGATCGCCGGCTCGACCGTCAACACCGCCTTTCTTGCCGCTCTGGCCGCCGATCCGGATTTCGCTGCAGGCGATGTCGACACCAGCCTGATTGGCAGACACCAAGAAACCTTGACGACCGTCCCGCCGCCGAGCGACGAAACCATTGCTGCCGCCGCTCTTGCGGCCTCCGGTGCCGGCGCAACCCCGTCATCCGACGATCCGTGGTCGTCGCTTGTCGGCTATGCACATTTCCACAGCGTGGCGCGACGCACATGGCTGAAGTTCGGCGAAGACGATATCGCGGCGAAGGTTTCGGTGCGGGCGGACGGACGATTCCAGGTCGCGCTGGACAAGCCCTATGGCGACACCAATTCGCATGATTTTCGCGCCACGCCGCGCCTCGCCCGCTGGCCAGGCCATATCACCGTGTTCGAAGGCGCCGTTGGCTACACCTTCGCCGTGCCGGACCCGTTGGCACGGGCCGATGAGGCGGCGGCAAGCACCGGCAGCCTGCGTGCGCCGATGCCGGGATTGGTCAAGCTGGTGCGCGTGGGAAAAGGCGATACGGTGATCAAGGGCCAGCCGCTGCTGATCCTCGAGGCGATGAAGATGGAGCACACCATCGCCGCGCCGCATGACGGCGTGATCGCCGAGATCGCCACAGAGGGCGCACAGGTCACCGACGGAACGGTGCTGGTGCGGTTCGTCGAGGAGCACAACGCCGCGACCACAGCAGTGAGCTGACGGTTCGGAAGGCCAGCGACAGGGCAAACAAGAAAATGGCCGGGATGAACCCGGCCATTTCTCTATGCTATCCAGTCGCCAGGGTGGCGATTACTGCGCGATCGGCGCGTATTTGCCGTCATGCCACTGGTTGATGTCGTAGCTGGCATTCTTGAGGTCGCCCTTCTCGTCGAAGGTGACATCACCGACAACGGTGCTGATCGGCGTACCGTTCTTCAACGCTTCGGCAACCTTGGCCGGGTCGTCGCTGCCGGCACGCTTGATGCCTTCGGCGAAAGCCTGGATGGTGGCGTAAGAGAACAGCGTGAAACCCTCCGGCACGAAGCCGCCGGCCTTGATCTTCTCGACGGCTGCCTTGGCTTCCGGCTTTGCCTGCGGATCCGACGGGAAGACGAACATGGTGCCCTCGCCGGCCGGGCCGGCAACCTGCCAGAATTCCGGCGAGGCGATGGAGTCCGGCATGATCAGCTGGAACTTCAGGTTCTGTTCCGCCGACTGACGCAGGATCAGGCCGGCTTCAGGATGGTAGCCGCCGAAATAAACAACGTCGGCTTTCAAATCCTTGAGCTTGGTGACGAGAGCCGAATAGTCCTTCTCGCCAGCGTTGATGCCGTCATAATAGACCTCCTTGAGGCCGCCGGCATTCATCGTTGCCCTGACGGCGTCAGCCACGCCCTGTCCGTAGGCGCTCTTGTCATGCAGGACGACGACATTCTTGCCGGCAAACTTCTTGGCGATCCATGGGCCGATGAAGGCGCCCTGCGCGTCGTCTCGCGTATAAAGGCGCATGATCGTCGGCCAGCCGGCCTTGGCTGCCGCATCGGTCAGCACCGGGTTTGACGAGGCCGGGCTCATCATCAAGGCGCCGGCTTCGGCATAGACAGCTGATGCCGGAATGCTGGAACCCGAGCAGGCATGGCCGTCGATGAACTTGACGCCATCGGCGACGACGCGGTTGGCAACCGACACGGCCTGCTTGGGATCGCATTGGTCGTCTTCGATGCTCAGCTTGATCTGACGACCGTCGACACCGCCCGCAGCGTTGATCGCATCGGCGGCAGCCTGTGCGCCCTGCTTGAACTGATCGCCGATGGTGGCGAGCTGTCCTGTCATCGGGCCCACCACCGCAAAGGTGATGTCGTCTGCGAATGCGACCGGCGTGCTCAACATCAGGCCGAATATGGCCGCGTTCAAAATACTCAATTTTTTCATGACGGTAGAACTCCTCCACTCACGCGCGGCCGCCCCGGCCGCGCTTCTTCCAGAGAGGCCGGACAATTTCACCCTTCATTGAGCCTGTCTAGGCGCATTGGCGCCGCTCGATTGGGCCTGCAAGACGTCATCCACGCAAAAAGCCACGCCAGCCTTGTTCCGGCTGGTCGCGGCTTTTTTGCCCGTCGAGCAATCTCCAGGCGCCCCCGCGCCTAAAAATCCGCTCAGCTTCCCTGTGTCGCGCACGACTGGGCCTTGCGGCCTGCCGCGTTCTTTCCCTCGCCTTCGTGACCGTCTTGCGCGGCCTTCAATTTCGCCGGGTCTGGCCGTCTGTGCGGCCTTGATCCCGGAGCTTCCCTGTCTTCGATGGACCTGTCTGCGATTGGCAGATTTCAGTGCATGGTCATCCATTCGCGGGCTTCGCGCAGCGCCGTGGCGATCTCGACCTTCGACATGGCGGCCGAAAGTTCCGAGCGCAGCTCGGCGGCGCGGGCCGAGCCCTTGATTGCGGCGATGTTGAACCATTTGTGGGCGGCAACGACATCGGTCTCGCAATCGCGGCCGGTCGCATACATCATGCCCAATTCGAAAAGGATGTCGGCCTGGGCAGTTGCTCCCATGGCGCCGAAACCTGCTTCAAGCATTTCAAAACGTGCCATTTCAATCCCCTGTTTTCCGGCCCCTGTCAGGCTCCCGAGAGCTGCCTTCTTTCGTCTTGCCGGCTGCTCTTCCGATGCTTTCGAGAATGCCGTGCAGGCTTGAATCCGTCGTTAAATGGCGTGCTTAATTTGAGGAAAACAAAGCTAAAACAAGAGGTAAACGCCGAAATTCGTTAAGGATACAAACCCAGCAATTCAGCCTGCTTGCCTCAAATTTGACGAAAGTTTTCTCGCGCGGGGGCAAGACTTCGCTAACCACGGCAGACAAAGGCGATGCGCCGATCGTTTCATTTCATCGTCGAGGAGGCGCTTTCAGGCGGCTGCGAAATCCCAAAGTCTTCCGCTACGGCACCGCTTTTGTTTTGCCGGGAGCTGGATTAGCTTACGTTTGCGTAAGCGGCAGACCGGCGAGGCGGAGCATCCGGCCGGACATCCACAGGGAGGAAGACATGTTTCGAAAACTGAGCCTGGCCCTTGCGGCCACATTGATCGTGGCGAGTGCGGCATGGGCCGATCCGATCGAAGGCAATTGGAAGACGCAGGCCGGCGAAACCGCGGCCATCGCCGGCGGCAGCTCGTTTTCCATCACGCTCAAGTCCGGGAAATATGCCGGCAAGACCATCGGCTCGCTCAAGGCGACGGGCGACAACAAATATGCCGGCAACATCACCGATCCGGCAAACGACAAGACCTATTCGGGCAAGGCGACATTGTCGGGCACCTCTCTTAAGATGAGCGGCTGCGTGCTCGGCGGGCTGATCTGCAAGAGCCAGACCTGGCACAAGCTCTGATCGAGCGCATCCTTGCGACATGAGGACGGGGCCCCAGCGGGCCCCGTTTTCGTTTTGTCGACACATCCTGCACCGGTGATGCTCGATACCCGCGGCGGCTATCCAAACCGACGCCGGCGCCGTCGAAACCCCGTCAATCATCTTGAACGGCAGATGAACGCCGGCATCAGAGCCGGTTCAGTTGCATCAGGGCATTCTCCGGCGTGTTGAAGGAGACCGACCCAATGCTTGCTCGCCGCTTCACCATCGTCTGCCTGCTGGTGAGCCTGTTTGGAATGTTCTTCGCCATCCTCGTCGCCGAAGCGGGCCGTCCGGCCCGCGCCTGGGACGAAGCCAGTTCCAGAACCTGCCGCCTCGCCTGCCCCACCCATCTTCGCAACTGAACAAAGAACCAAGACCTCGAAAAGAAAAGCTGAAACACCATGAACCGCATCGCCGCCAACGCTCTCAAGACACTTCGGCTTCTGCCGCGGGCGGCGCTTATCCTGGCGGTTCTGGCCGCTCCGGTTCTGGCCGTGCCGATGATGCGCTCAGATGCCGGCTCGACGATCGACGCACCAGCCCTGAAGAAGTCCGGCGTCGGCTTTGTGCTCCTGGTCAGCCTGCAGCGCGGTTGAAGAAAAACGGCGCGTTGGCCGCCTTCGGTCGCGACACCCCTCCCAAGTGCCGATCCAAGTCTCTATATTGAGCCATGGAAAAGCGAATCTACCCACAAGCCATCGAATCTGTCGTCATGCCGGAGCCTTTTGGCCGGCAAAGCTTTGATAGCGCCGAAAAAGCAGTCAAGGCACTGCAGGCGCTTTACAACCGCAACACCAAGTTCCTGCGCGACTCCTTTGCAGAGCTAGCGGCAGCAGGCGGCGACAATGGCAAGCGCTACCGGGCCTTTTATCCGGAGATCGGTGTCACCACCAACTCGTTCACCCAGATCGACTCGCGCCAGGCCTATGGCCATATGCCGACGCCCGGGCATTTTTCCACCACCATCACCCAGCCGGGCCTGTTCGAAAGCTACCTCGTAGAGCAGTTGCGCCTGATCATGCGCAATCATGGGGTTGCGGTCACGGTGTCGGAATCGACCACACCCATCCCGCTGCATTTCGCCTTCCTTGAAGGCACCCATGTCGACGGCGCGACGGCAGAGCGCATCAAGCGGCCGATCCGCGACCTGTTCGACGTGCCGGATCTCGACGGCACCGACGACCAGATCGCTAACGGCACCTTCGAAGTCGCCTTTGGCGAGCCGAGGCCTCTGGCGCCCTTCACGGCGCAGCGCATCGATTATTCGCTGCACCGGCTGTCGCACTATACGGCGACCACGCCGCAGCAGTTCCAGAACTTCGTGCTGTTCACCAATTATCAGTTCTACATCGACGAGTTCGTCGCCCGCGCCCGCGACCTGATGGCCAGCGGCGGCGGCGGATACACGGAGTTCGTCGAGCCGGGCAATGTCATCACCAAGAGCGGGCAAAGCGCGCCAAGCGAAGGCGTTGCACCGCCGCGCCTGCCGCAGATGCCGGCCTATCACCTGAAGAAATCGGGACATGGCGGCATCACCATGGTCAATATCGGCGTCGGGCCTTCCAACGCCAAGACCATCACCGACCATATTGCGGTGCTGAGGCCGCATGCCTGGGTGATGCTCGGCCACTGCGCCGGCCTGCGCAACACCCAGGCGCTTGGCGACTATGTGCTGGCGCATGCCTATGTGCGCGAGGACCATGTGCTGGACGACGATCTTCCGGTCTGGGTGCCGATCCCGCCGCTGGCCGAGATCCAGGTGGCGTTGCAGGAAGCCGTCGCCGAAGTCACCGGCCTTACCGGCTACGACCTGAAGCGCATCATGCGCACCGGCACCGTCGCCACCATCGACAATCGCAACTGGGAACTGCGCGACCAGCGTGGTCCGGTACAGCGTCTGTCGCAATCTCGCGCCATCGCACTCGACATGGAATCGGCGACCATCGCCGCCAATGGCTTCCGCTTCCGCGTTCCCTACGGCACGCTGCTGTGCGTTTCGGACAAACCGCTGCATGGCGAGTTGAAGCTGCCCGGCATGGCGACCGAATTCTACAAGCGCCAGGTGGCGCAGCACCTGACCATCGGCATCAGGGCGATGGAGAAGCTCGCGGAAATGCCGATGGAGCGGTTGCATTCGCGCAAGCTCAGAAGTTTTTCGGAAACGGCGTTCCAGTAGGCCGATGCCACGCATCGCGGCGGCATTTCTCATCTTGATTGGGCCGCATTTCTGCCGATAAGCAGGCGGCATGGAGAGAGCGAGCCTCGGGACATTGCTGATTTCGGTTGCATTCCTGGCAATGCTGGCCTGTTCGATCGCTCTGGTGACCGGGTTTTTCGGAACGCTGCATCCCGCCTTCGATTCCTTCTCGCATTTCCGCGTCCACCTTGCCGTGCTGATGGCGCTTTGTGCGCTGCCGCTGCTGGCCACGACATTTCGCCTGCAGGCGGCCGTGGCACTGCTTTTTGCCGTGGCGGCCTTCGCCACCACTTCCGGGTCGCTGTCCTTCTCCCGCCTGTGGCCGGTTCAGGCCGCCTATGAAGCAAAGAACGAAGACCGCGCGATCTACAAGCTGCTGCAGATGAACCTGCGCTACGACAATCCGACGCCGAAGAAGGTGCTGTCGCTGATCGGCCGGACCAATCCCGACGTGATCACCCTCGACGAGGTATCGGCGATGTGGGCGACCGAGCTTGGCTATATCAGCAGCGCCTATCCATACCGGATCCTCTGTCCCTATCCCAACGGCATATTCGGCGTCGCGCTGCTCTCGCGGCGGCCCTTTGCCGCGGGCACCGAGGCGCGTTGCGAAAGGCGCGGCGCCATGGCGACAGCGACCGTCGACTTCGGCGGCATCGACGTCGATGTCGCGGCGATCCACCTCAGTTGGCCGTGGCCACGCGAGCAGTACTGGCAGATCGGCGAGTTGACGGAGCCGCTTTCCGCGCTCGGCGAGACGGCCATCATGGCGGGCGACTGCAATGCCGCGCCATGGAGTGCCGCCGTGCGGCGGGTCGCGGCGCTTGGCGGGCTGACCGTGATGCCGTCCGCCGGTCCGACCTGGATCCACATCAAGCTGCCGGACTTCCTGCGGCGCTTCGCAGGCCTGCCGATCGACCAGGTTTTCAGCAAGGGCGGCGTGACCATCCATTCCGCGACACGGCTGGAAGACACCGGCTCGGATCACCTTCCGGTCATGGTGGAGTTCTCACTCAGGCTGAACCAGCAAAAGCCGCTCGACGAACATGAAACCGCGACCGCGGCCATAAGCCAGACCGGCAAGACGCCAGGCTGAAGGATCAGGGCCTGACCAAAGCGATGACGAGATGCTGGACATGGCCGCCATCGCGATGCTCGCGCGCATCGAAAGCGAGCTGCTTGGCCTCATATGCGGCATTGGTGGCCTTGATACGTCGCTGTGCCTCGCGACGTGTCTTGTAGCAGAACCGGTCGTCGGCAATCCTGAGGCCGGAGATCGATCTTTCCGTGGCCTACATCATCTCCCTGGCGATGCGGCCATGGGTTTCCTCATGGGCGCGGACGCCGGCGAAGAACCGCGTCCATCGCTTCCGGAGCGTCGGCGTGGTGGCCGAGGCGACACGCGGAAACGTATAAAAGAGATTGAGCGTGCCGTTGGCGCGCCGCAAGCGGCAAACGCCATTGTCCTGGCTGGTGTCAAGGTCCCAATCCACTGCGTAGCCGGTCAACGCGATGGCGTGCGTCATGAAGCCGTGCTTCGGCCCCTTGCGGTCCATAGCCTGCATCAGCGCCAGCCCCGTATTCCCGGTGATGTCGTAGGTCCGCGTCTTGACCACCACCCTGGTGCCGGCCGAGGCCGCCGAAGCCGAACCGAACAGCGCAGCGATCGCCACAAGGCATGCCAGAACCGCCAGGCGCATTGGCCATCTCCTTATCGTCAAGGAATGGAACCATAAGCGCGCGGCAGTTTCAACAGTCCTAATGTTTCACATGCGACGGGAGACCCGAGCCGTCGTCGGGTCCTTTGCACGCTGTGGCCGGCGCGGGCCTACATGCCCTGGTAGACCGGGCCTTCTCCGCCTTGCGGCGGCACCCAGTTGATGTTCTGGTTCGGGTCCTTGATGTCGCATGTCTTGCAGTGGACGCAGTTCTGCGCGTTGATGACGAAGCGCACATCCTTGGCCGTGGGATCGGCGGCGGCATTGCCGTCCTTGTCGACCCACTCGTAAACCCCGGCCGGACAGTAGCGCGTCGAGGGGCCCGCAAAGACATCGTGCTCGGAACGCTTCTGCAGTTCCATGTCGCCGACAAGCAGGTGGACCGGCTCGTTTTCCTCGTGATTGGTGTTGGACAGGAACACCGAGGACAGCCTGTCGAAGGTCAGCACGCCATCGGGCTTCGGATAGGCGATCTTCTTGTGCCGGGCGGCAGGCTCGAGCGTCGCATAGTCGGCCTTGCCATGCTTCAGCGTGCCGAAGGGCGAGACACCGAACAGCGTGTTCAGCCACATGTCGAGGCCGCCGAGGCCGACACCGACGATCGTGCCGAAGCGCGACCACAGCGGCTTGACGTTGCGCACCTTCTTCAAATCCTTGCCGATGTCGGTCGCGCGCCAGGCTTCCTCGTAGGAAGCGAGTTCGTCGTTGGCGCGCCCGGCACCGATCGCCTCTGCGACATGCTCGGCCGCCAGCATGCCGGACAGCACGGCATTGTGCGAGCCCTTGATGCGCGGCACGTTGACGAAGCCCGCCGCACATCCCATCAGCGCACCACCGGGGAAGGAGAGTTTCGGCACCGACTGCCAGCCGCCCTCGGTGATGGCGCGCGCGCCATAGCCGAGGCGCTTGGCGCCGTCGAAAGTCCCGCTGATCGCCGGATGGGTCTTGAAGCGCTGGAATTCCTCGAAGGGCGACAGCCAGGGGTTCTTGTAATTGAGGTGGAGGACGAAGCCGACCGCCACCTGATTGTCCTCGAGATGGTAGAGGAACGAGCCGCCGCCGGTCTTCAAGTCAAGCGGCCAGCCGAAGGAATGCTGGACCAGCCCCGGACGGTGGTTCTCCGGCTTGACCTGCCAGAGTTCCTTCAGACCGATGCCGTATTTGCCCGGTTCGCGGCCATCGGAAAGCTTGTATCTGGCGATCAACTGCTTGGCGAGCGAGCCGCGAGCGCCCTCCCCGATCAGCACATATTTGCCCATCAGCGCCATGCCGGGTGCGAAGCCCGGACCGTGCGTTCCGTCCTTCTCGATGCCCATGTCGCCGGTGACGACGCCGGTGACGGCGCCTTGCTCATTGTAGAGCAGGCCGGCAGCGGCAAAGCCCGGATAGATCTCGACGCCGAGCGCTTCGGCCTTGGTCGCCAGCCAGCGGCAGACATTGCCGAGCGAGACGATGTAGTTGCCGTGATTGTTCATCAGCGGCGGCATCAGCATGTTAGGCAGGCGAAACGAGCCGGCAGGACCAAGGACGAGGAAATGGTCTGATGTGACCGGCGTCTTGAAGGGATGGCCGTCCTCATCGCGCCAGCCCGGCAAGAGCCGGTCGATGCCGATCGGATCGACAACGGCGCCGGAGAGGATATGGGCGCCGACCTCACCGCCCTTCTCCAGGACGACGACCGAAAGCTCGGGATTGACCTGCTTGAGGCGGATGGCAGCGGCGAGGCCCGCCGGTCCGGCACCGACGATAACCACGTCGAATTCCATGCTTTCGCGTTCGATGTCGCTCATCAACCCCTCCGCACTGGCTTATCCCATTCGGGTATCTTGCTGGCTCCCGCGCTGCATAGCGCATCAATTGACGACAGGAAACCGGCGCATACGTGACAATGCCGTTTTGGCCAAAAAGTCGCGCATTGCGAAGCTGGAAGACTGCTTTTCGCCCGGCATTGCCTCCAAGGCGCGCGTTTCTAATTGTTCGACGGCTTGCTTATCGGCCATACTTCACGCCATGCGCATTCCTGGGCCAGCCGGCTTTTCATCGACGCGCTTTCTTTTCCCGCTCGGCCGGATCCGCCAGGCGCTCCTTTTGGCCCTTCTGATGCTGGCGCCGCATCACGCTGCCGCCGACGAAGTGAAGGTCTGGGCGGCAGGCGCCTACTCCTTCTCCGACGAGCTTGGCGGCTTCCGCATCACCGGCGCCTCGGGCATCGGAACGAAGGACGATCCGTTCGTCATCACCGAAGAGCTGAATTCGTCAACACCGGTGACGCTGACGATCCGCACGACAAAGCCGATCCAGGCCTTCGGCAAGGCCGGCGAATTCGCCAACGGCATGATGTATATGCGCATCGAGGTGCTCAACAACAGCGGCCAGGCCTGGGTCGAATTCCAGTTCGAATTGCAGGAGATCCTGAATCGGCCGAGCGTGTTCGGCGACGGGCTTTCCTTCGACCAGCGCAACAAGACGCCAGACAATATCTTGTCGAGCAATTTCGCCGATTTCGATCGCGATTTCGAACCCTATGACCGGCTGCTGTTCAGGAATGGCAAGGTCGACCCGCTGAAAACCGCCAGGTTCGAATTCCTGATGACTGATTACACGCCGCGCTGGACGTTTTACCTCGTGCAGGATCCACGCATACCGACGGGATGAGGCGCGGATGCGGGGCGCGCTCTCCCCCCTCGAGGGGCGGCACGACCGGACGCGACTCCCCTTCGCCGACAGAGGAGGTTGACGCTCTACGCGCGACGACCCCCTCTGGCCTGCCGGCCATCTCCCCCTCAAGGAGGGAGATTGGCTGTCATCACCGCTTTCGCCAATCACAAACTTGCAAATCGTGCTCGCGCGGATGAATGTGCCGGCATGACTGCCGCTTCCCCAAACAACAGACCTGACATCGCCGACTTGCTGGCCTTTTACGCCAGCGTGGGCGTCGACGAGGCGCTTGAAGACCAGCCCGTGAACCGATTCGCCGAGGTTGCGCCAAAGCCCATGGAGCGCGCGGCGGCGTCTTCGGGCGATATCGCCGCACCGCAGAGTTCGACGAATATGTCTCGCCCCGAACCAGGTGACAGATCAAGTGCGCCGCCGGTTGCGCGCCCAACGTCGGCCACCGTTCCCGACGAAGCGCAGGCGGCACTGGCTCGCCAATTGGCGACGACAGCAACGACGCTGGACGAGCTTCGCCAGCACATGGCGGCATTCGAGGGCTGCAATCTCAAGGCCACCGCCAAGAGCCTGGTGTTCGCCGACGGCAACCCGGACGCCGCCGTGATGCTGGTCGGCGAGGCACCCGGCCGCGACGAGGACATCGAGGGCCTGCCCTTCGTCGGCCGATCGGGCCGGCTGCTCGACCGCATGCTGGCGGCGATCGGGCTCGACCGTACTTCAGTCTATATCGCCAATGTCATTCCCTGGCGGCCGCCGGGCAATCGCACGCCGACGCCGCACGAAACCGAGATCTGCCGGCCGTTCATCGAGCGGCAGATCGAACTGGTCAATCCGAAGGTGCTGATCAACCTTGGCGGCCCGTCAGCCAAGACCTTGCTCAACACCTCGGAAGGCATATTGCGGCTGCGCGGCAACTGGCGCGCCCACACGACGGCGTCCGGCATCGCCATCCCGGCCATGCCGACGCTGCATCCGGCCTATCTCCTGCGAACCCCGTCGCACAAGAAGCTGGCGTGGCGGGATTTTCTCGAAGTCAAGGCGAAGCTGCGCGCACTTGGGTGATTGGCCAATCTCCTCCACGAGGGGGGGAGATTGGCTGTCATCTCCGCTTTCGCCAATCTCCAATGTGGATAGGCGAACGCCGGCAAGAACTATGACCTCAGACGTAATTGAAATGCCCCCCTCTCCCAGTCTAACCATGCCCTCATGACAACAGCCCAAACCTCCGCCGGCAGCCTCATTCGCGAGTGGCGCACCCGCCGCCGCATGTCTCAACTCGACCTCGCCATGGAGGCCGAAATCTCGCAGCGGCATCTGAGCTTCGTCGAAAGCGGCCGCGCCGCGCCCTCACGCGACATGGTGCTGCATCTGGCCGAGCAATTGTCGATGCCGCTGAGGCAGCGCAACCAGTTGCTCCTCGCCGCCGGCTTTGCGCCGAGCTTCGGCGAGCGCTCATTGACCGACACCACGATGGCGCCGGCGATGGCGGCGGTCGAGATCGTCCTCAAAGGCCACGAGCCGTTCCCGGCACTCGCCGTCGACCGCCACTGGAACCTAATTTCGGCCAATGCCGCCATTGCCCCCTTCCTTGCCGATGTCAGCGAGGCTTCGCTGCTGACGCCGCCGGTCAACGTACTTCGCCTCAGCCTTCATCCCGGCGGCATCGCGCCACGCATCGTCAATCTCCAGGAATGGCGGACGCATCTGCTCGAGCGCCTGAAACACCAGAATGACGCGAGCGGCGACGCGGTGCTGATCGAACTCGAGCGTGAGCTGAGGACTTATCCGTCCGGCTTGAAAGGCAGTCGGCCGGTGTCGGTAGAGCCGAACCCCATCGTGCACCCGCTCAGGCTTGCGCACGGCGACCAGGTGCTGTCGTTCATCAGCACCATCACCGTCTTCGGCACGCCGCTCGACGTGACCCTGTCGGAACTGGCGATCGAATCGTTTTTTCCAGCCGATGAGCAGACGAGAACGGTGTTGGTGCGGTTGGCGAAGGAGCGGGCCGAGCTGTCGTAATCACCCTTCAGGCAAAGATGCCTTGCGCGTGCGGGTGCGCTCCAGGCCAAGCTGGCGTTCGCGCCAGATGATGAAAATGCCGGCGGCGACGACGATCAGGCCGCCGACAAGCATATGGAGCGTGGCGACGTCGCCGAAGACGAGATAGCCGACGACGACGCCGAGGATCATCGACGTATATTCGAACGGCGCCACGACCGAGGCTTCGGCATGGCGATAGGCTGCCGTCATCAGGATCTGGCCGAGGCCGCCGCAGAAGCCGGCGGCAACAAGAAGAGCCGCCTGGAGCGGCGTCAGCGCCTGCCAGCCGAATGGCAGCGACAGCAGCGACATGACGCTCGCCGTCACCGAAAACCACAGCACGATGGTCGCTGTGCGCTCGCTTTGCACGAGATTGCGCACCAAGAGCATGGCGACGGCCGAGATCGCCGCGGCGACAAGAGCGGCGATGACGCCAAGCACTTCCTGATCGTCGAGCGCCTCGTCGGAACTCAGCAGCGTCAGTTCCGGCCAGGAGATGATCAGCACGCCGACCAGGCCGACCGCGACCGCACTCCAGCGATAGACACGGATGGCCTCGCCGAGGAAGATGGAGCTGAACACCACCACCAGCAGCGGCTGCGCGTAATTCAGCGTGATCGCTTCCGGCAGCGGCAGCCGGGTCAACGCAAAAAAGCCGAGCCCCATGGCGCAGACGCCGACCAGGCCGCGGGCGATGTGGTTGAACGGACGGTTGGTGGTGAAGGCAGTGCCGAGTTCTTTCCTGAAGGCCAGGAAGGCGATGATCGGGAAGATAGCGAAGAAAGAGCGGAAGAAGACAATCTGGCCGGCCGGAACCGTGCCTGCGGCTTTGATGCAGGTCTGCATGCCGACGAAGACCGCCACCGACACGATCTTGAACATGATGCCGGTTAGCGTGTCGTGCCCGCCGGCATCACCGCTGGCTGTGGCCGGGGGGCTGCCGGGGCCTGCTGTCACGCTCCCGACGCTTCTCGGATGGTCGCCCAGATACGCGCCGGCGTTGCCGGCATGTCGATGTGCTTGACGCCATAGGCGCGCCAGAGCGCGTCAGTCACCGCATTGAGTGCCGCCGGCGTCGAGCCGATGGTGCCGGCCTCGCCCGCGCCCTTGATGCCGAGTGCATTGGTGGTCGAAGGCACGTTGCGGGTCTCGAAATGGAAGAACGGGAAATTGTCGGCGCGCGGCATGGCGTAATCCATGAAGCTCGCAGTCAAAAGCTGTCCGTCCTCGCCATAGATGGTGTCCTCGGTCAGTGCCTGGCCGATGCCTTGCACGACGCCGCCATGCACCTGGCCGGCGAGCAGGATCGGGTTCACGGTGACGCCGAAATCGTCGACGATGGTGTAGCGGACGATCTCGGTCGCGCCGGTGTCGGGATCGATCTCGACCTCGCAGATATGAGTGCCGTTGGGATAGGTGCATTCGTCCTGCACGAACTCGCCAAAGCCCTTGAGATCATCCGGCGTCTTGGCGGCCTTGGCGATGGCGGAAAAATCGATCGAGCGATCGGTGCCGACGATGCGGGCAACACCATCAGACAGCTCAATGTCGCCGGCCGAGGCTTCAAGCTCGTCGGCGGCGATGCGCTTGATCTTGTTGGCCAGATCCTCGCCCGCGCGGGAAGCCGATACACCCCCCAGCGGTATGGAGCGCGAGCCGCCGGTGCCGCCGCCGGCTTTCAATTCATCGGTATCGCCCTGGCGGACATGGATCTTGTCGATGTCGAGATTGAGCTTTTCCGACAGGAACTGGGCATAGGCGGTGGCGTGCCCCTGTCCGTTGGTCTGGGTGCCGATCTTCAGCGTCACCGTGCCATCGCCGTTGAGTTCGACGAAGGCCGGTTCGGAGCCCGGAAAGGCACAGGCCTCGATATAGGTCGCCATGCCGAGGCCGCGGATTTTTCCACCGGCCTTCGATTGCGCCAGCCGCTCGGGAAACGCTTTCCATTCGGATTGCTCAATAGCGCGCTCCATATGGCCTTCGAATTCACCGGTGTCGTAGAGGCGGCCGGTTTGCGTCCGGTAGGGAAATTGCTCCGGCCGGATGAAGTTGCGGCGGCGGATCTCCTCGACAGGCAGGCGGAGATCGTGGGCGCAGGCATCGACCAGCTTTTCCAGCAGGAACGCCGCTTCCGGCCGGCCGGCACCGCGATAGGCATCGACCGGGCAGGTGTTGGTGTAGAGGCCGGTCACCGAGACGTCGAGCGCCTGGATATCGTAGACACCGGTGGACATGGTGACGCCGATATAGGGGATGAACGGGCCGTATTGCGAGATATAGGCGCCGATGTTGGCGAGCAGGTCCACCTTCATGCCGAGAAAGCGGCCGTCTTTGTCCAGCGCCATCTCAGCCGTGACGAAATTGTCGCGGCCTTGCGCGTCGGTCAGGAAGTGCTCCGTGCGGTCACCGGCCCATTTCACCGGGCGGCCAAGCCGCTTTGCCGCTTCCAGCACCAGCGGATATTCGCGGTAGACGAAGCTCTTCGGCCCGAAACCACCGCCGACATCAGGCGTGATGACGCGCAGCTGGTCCTTCTTGATCTTGAACACGCTGGCCAGGATATACTGCATGGAGTGCACGCCTTGCGACCCGGTGGTCAGCACGAAGCGCTTCTCCTCGACGTTCCATTCGCCGATCGCGGAGCGCGGCTCCATGTAGTTGCACACCAGCCGGTTGTTGACGAACTCGATGCGGGTGACATGGGCGGCCTTGGCGAAAGCCGCTTCGCTCTTTTTCTTGTCGCCCATGTGGTAGCTGAAGGCGCGGTTGGAACCAAGCTCCGGCCAGACCAGCGGCGTGCCTTCGGCCAATGCCGTTGCCGTCCCGGAGGCCGCATCTTCGCCGTCATAGTCGACATCGATCAGTTCGGCGGCATCCTGCGCCAAGGCTCGGCTGTCGGCGACGACGAAGGCAACGGCATCGCCGACATAGTTGACGCGGTCGCGGCACAGGATCGGGATATCGCGCGTCGGAGCCTTGGTGCCGTCCGGCTGTTCCTGCATGACGCCGGATTTCAGATCGCCGAGATGGGCAAGATCCTTGCCGGTCAGCACCAGATGGACGCCAGGTGCCGTCTTCGCCGCCTCGGTCGAACCGATGGTGAAGGTGGCCTTGGCGACCGGCGAGCGCAGGACATAGCCATGCAGGACGCCAGCCGGCTGGATGTCGTCGGTATAGCGGCCCTGGCCCTGGATGAAGGCGGCATCCTCGCGCCGCAGCACGGATGCGCCCATGCCGAATTTCGGTGTGACGACGGTCATGGGTGCCTCGTGATGATGACAGGAGAAGGAACGCCTGAAATAGGCATTGCCTCAGTTTTGTCGAGGGGCCGTTTCGTGTAAAGAGCGCGGACTTCAAATTTCTTGGACCAGCGGACACAATCCGCCGCCAACGCAATCGACAGGAAAACCCACGGAATGCGCACGGACACCGGCCAGGTCTTCAAACTCGAAGACTATCGCCCCAACGACTACCTCATTCCGACAACCGACCTTACCTTCCGCCTTTCGCCAGACGCAACGCGTGTCACCGCCGTACTCACGGTAGAGCGCCGTGACGACGTCTCCGTGTCGGCACCGTTGGTGCTCGACGGCGACGGGCTGACGCTCAAGCGCATCGAGATTGACGGCAAGAAGGTAAAACCGGCGGATCTGCTGGCGACGCCTGACCGGTTGACCATCCTCAAGCCTCCGGCGGCGCGTCGCTTCCAGTTGCTCATAGAGACCGAGGTGGCGCCGGCCGGCAACGAAGCCCTGATGGGCCTCTACCGCTCGAGCCATGTCTACTGCACGCAATGCGAAGCCGAGGGCTTTCGCCGCATCACCTATTTCCTCGATCGTCCCGACATCCTCTCCGTCTACACGGTGCGCATAGAGGCAATGCGTGACGAAGCGCCGCTGCTCCTGTCCAACGGCAACCCGGTCGACAGGGGCGACCTCGGCGACGGCTGGCACTATGCAGTGTGGCACGACCCTTTCCCCAAGCCATCCTATTTGTTCGCGCTGGTGGCCGGCAATCTCGGCCAGGTTGCGGACAGTTTCGTCACGCTATCGGGCCGCACGGTCGAACTCGGCATCTATGTCGAGCCCGGCAAGGAGAAGCTGGCCGGCTACGCGATGGATGCCCTGAAGCGGTCGATGAAATGGGACGAAGAGGCATTCGGCCGCGAATACGATCTCGACGTCTTCAACATCGTCGCCGTGTCAGACTTCAACATGGGAGCGATGGAGAACAAGGGCCTCAACATCTTCAACGACAAATATGTGCTGGCCGACCGGGAGACCGCGACGGACGCCGATTTCGCCAATATCGAGGCGATCATCGCGCATGAGTATTTCCACAATTGGACAGGCAACAGAATCACTTGCCGCGACTGGTTCCAGCTCTGCCTGAAGGAAGGCCTGACGGTTTTCCGCGACCACGAATTCTCCGCCGACCAGCGCTCGCGCGCGGTCAAGCGCATCGCCGAAGTGCGCACCTTGCGCGCCCACCAGTTTCCCGAGGACCAGGGTCCGCTGGCGCATCCGGTGCGGCCGCGCCGCTACCGCGAGATCAACAATTTCTACACCGCGACGGTCTACGAGAAAGGCTCCGAAGTGGTGCGCATGATCCGCACAATTCTCGGTGCCGACGTCTTTCGCGCCGGCATGGACCTCTATTTCGAGCGGCACGACGGTGACGCCGCGACGATCGAGGATTTCATCAAGGTGTTCGAGGATGCGTCCGGCCGTGATCTGTCGCAGTTCGCGCTCTGGTATCATCAGGCAGGCACGCCGAACCTGACGATCAGTTCGACGCACAATCCGGCGGCGCAAGAGTTCACGCTCGAAATCGAGCAGTTGGTACCGCCGACACCCTCCGAAAGCCGCAAGCGGCTGATGCACATCCCGCTGGCTTTCGGCCTGATCGGCGCCGGCGGCAAGCCTGTGCCGTATAGCGGCGTCGAGGGCGCCAGCGTCGAGGACGGCGTCATCCATATCCGCAAGCGTCGCCACATGGTGCGGTTTTCAGGCGTCACCGAGCGCCCGGCCGTGTCGCTCAACCGCGGCTTTTCGGCGCCGGTGACATTGTCCGTCGAGCAGAAAGCCGACGACCAGTTCTTTCTCGCCCGCCATGACAGCGACGCCTTTTCGCGCTGGCAGGCCTTCAATACTCTGCTGACCGATGCACTGATCACCGCCTTCCGCGAGATCCTCGGCGGCAAGCAGCCGGCCTTTGCACCGCGGCTGATCGAACTCGCCGGCAGCATCGCCGGCGACGAGACGCTGGAGCCGGCCTATCGAGCACTGGCGCTGGCATTGCCCGGCGAAGCCGACATCGCCCGCGACATCGGCCGGAACATCGACCCCGATGCTATCTATGCGGCTCGCGAGGCACTGGCGTTGGCGATCGGCACTGCGAACCGGGACGTTTTTTCGGGCCTTTACCGCAGCCTTGCCGACAAAGCAGCGCTCAGCCCCGACGCGGCGAGCGCCGGACGACGCGCCTTGCGCAACACTTTGCTGGATTATCTGTCGCTGCAGCCGGGTGGAGCAGCACTCGCCGCCAGGCATTTCCAGTCGGCGACCAACATGACCGACCGCGCGGCAGCACTTGCCGTGCTCGCGCATCGTCACCACGGTTCGCCCGAGGCGGTCGAGGCGCTGGCGGCTTTCGAGACGACCTATGGGTCCGACCCGCTGGTCATGGACAAATGGTTCCAGATCCAGGCCAGCGTTCCGGGACCGCAAACCGTCGACACCGTGAAGGCCCTGACCAACCACCCGGCCTTCTCGATGGGCAATCCGAACCGGTTCGCTCGCTGATCGGCACCTTCTCCAGCGCCAACCAGACCGGCTTTCATCGTGCTGACGGCGAAGGCTACTGGTTCTTTGCCCAGACTGTGCTTGAGGTTGAAAAGCGCAACCCGCAAGTGGCGGCCAGGCTGGCTACGGCGCTCAGATCGTGGCGTTCGCTCGAACCTTTGCGGCAGGCGAAGGCCAGGGAAGCGCTGCTGTCGATCGCCGGCGCCGAAAACCTGTCGGCGGATCTGCGGGATATTGTCGAGCGCACGCTGGCGTAGGGAGAGTGATCTCCCCCACGAGGGGGGAGATCGACCATTTCGACGTTATTTTAGTCGATTTTTAATCTTTTTTGGCCGGACCACTGGACAAGGCGAATCACCTTTGATTCTTTACTGACGATTCGGATGTGCGGCGTTTGCCGGATCACCAAGCAGCATAGGCAAATTCGGGGAGTGCCATTTATGGCGAAGGCGGACGCGTGGGGCGCGCCCGGAGGGACGGCTTTTGCGCGTCGTGAGACGCGCGGCGACGGTCTTGCCGGGAATACGCGGCTCATCGCCGAACCGGCCTATCGACGGCTTCTGGCCGCCGAGCCGCTGCTGCGCCGGTCAATACCCGTCCTCATCATCACCTTCCTGATCGTCATCGCGGCGCTGCGCGTGCTGTCGCTGATGAACGAGCGCGACGATGTCGAGCGCAATGCCAAGGCGATCCTGACGCTGGCGGCGGGCCAATTGGCCAGTTCGCTCGCCACCACCTCGGAAACGGTGCCCGGCGCCATACAGGACCTGCTGGAGACCACCAGCCGTCAGGGCGCGATGGGCCGCAGCCATGTGCTTGTCATCACCGACAGCGCTTTCAAGATCGTCGCGGTGACGCCGCGCTCCATGCCATGGCAGGGCCATTCACTCGACGGCCTCGTCGAGGGCGGCCAGCCCTTGTTCATGTTCGGCGATCGTGCCGGCGTCATGGACGTCAACATCGACGGACGGGATTGGTACGCGGCGGTCAGCCTGGCGGATGGCGGAAAGGGCGCATCGGCGGCCCTGGTGCCACAGGACGCGGTTTTCGATGCCTGGCGCAAGACCGTTTCACTGAACGTCACCCTGTTCGTGCTGACGGCCGGCGTGCTGATCGTCATCCTCTACGCTTATTTCGGTCAGGCCGCGCGTGCGCAGGCGGCCGACCGCATCTATCTCGAAGCGCATCAGCGCATCGATATGGCGCTGGTGCGCGGCCGCTGCGGCCTGTGGGACTGGGACATGGTGCGCGGCAAGATGTACTGGTCGCGCTCGATGTACGACATGCTCGGCTACAAGCCCTGCGACACGATGCTGTCCTTCGGCGAGGTCGATCAGATCATCCATCCCGAGGACGGTGACCTGTTCGAACTCGCCAACAGAATTGTCGCACGCGAGATCGATCATATCGACCAGGTGTTCCGGATGCGGCATTCCGACGGCCAATGGGTCTGGATGCGCGCACGGGCACAGGTCATCGATCCGGAAGCGCCGGAGATCCAGCTGATCGGCATTGCCGTCGACGTCACCGAACAGCGTCATCTGGCGCTGCGTTCCGAGGCTGCCGACCTTCGCCTCAGGACGGCGATCGAGAACATCAACGAATCCTTCGTGCTGTGGGATTCGACGCAGCGCCTGATCATGTGCAATTCCAAATACCAGCAGGACAATGGGCTTTCGGACCGCGACGTGATGCCGGGCACCGCGCGCGCGGCGCTGGAAGAACGCATGCTGGCCTTTGCTTCCGAACGGCGGCTTGCCCACACCAGCGGTCTGCAGGGCGGCGCCACTTTCGAGCGGCAGCTGGCCGACGGCCGCTGGCTGCAGGTCAACGAACTGAAGACCCGGGACGGCGGCATCGTCTCGGTCGGCTCGGACATCACCCAGATCAAGCTGCACCAGGAGAAGCTGGTCGACAGCGAGCGCCGGCTGATGGCGACGATCCATGATCTTAGCCTGGCGCGGCGGGCCGAAGAGGAGCGTTCGCGCGAACTGGTCGACCTCAACCGCAAATACATGAAGGAAACCGAACGCGCCGAAGCGGCGAACCGGGCCAAATCCGAATTCCTGGCCAACATGTCGCATGAGTTGCGCACGCCGCTGAACGCGATCATCGGCTTCTCCGAACTGATGGAACAAGGGCTGTTCGGCCCGCTCGGATCGGAGCGCTACGAGGAATATGCCACCGACATCAACAGCAGCGGCAAATATCTGCTGGGCGTCATCAACGATATTCTCGACATGTCCAAGATCGAGGCCGGCCAATTCTCGCTGGACCGGGAAGAAATCGACCTCGGCCCGCTCATCAGCGAAACCGTACGCGTCGTTTCGCTGCAGGCGGCGCAAAAGGCCATCACCGTGGAAACGCGCATTGCCGATGCGCTGACGCTGGTCGCCGATCGCCGTGCGATCAAGCAGATCGTCATCAACCTTTTGTCCAATGCGGTGAAGTTCACCGGCCAGGGCGGCCACATATCGGTCAGGGCCCGCAACACATCCGGCGCGTTGGTGCTGACGATCGAGGACAATGGCTGCGGCATCCCCAAGGATGCGCTCGGCAAGCTCGGACGGCCTTTCGAGCAGGTGCAGAACCAGTTCTCCAAGAGCCATGCCGGGTCCGGCCTTGGTCTTGCCATCTCACGTTCGCTGGCCGAACTCCAGGGCGGCGCGCTGAAGATCCGGTCGAGCGAAGGAGTCGGCACGATCGTGTCGGTGCGCATCCCGGTGAAGAAGGCCGTGCTGGCGATCAAAGCCGCAGCCTGAAGATTTCATCACCATTCCAGGCTTGATCCCATCTCGCAGGCCCGAGGTGAGATGCTTTGACAAAACTATCTATTTTATCTATTTTAGATAGAAATGAGAGGCATTGTCATGCGGGTGACTTCAACAGAATTCCAGCAGAATGTCGGGCGTTTTCAGGACGCTGCCCAGCGTGCGCCGGTCGCAATCACAAAGAATGGCCGGACCCACACGGTACTCCTGTCGGCGGCGATGTTCGAGGTGTTGGTCAAGGGACGAGTCGCCCGTAACGCGGAAGAACTGGACGATGAGACGCTGAACGCCATCGCCGAAAGCGCCGTACCGAGCGAATATGCCGGGCTCGATGCGATGCTTAAAGACTGGACACCGTGAGCCTGCCCAAACCTATCCCGGGTCTGGTGATTTCCTATTCTTACCTCTGGGTGAGAGAACACGAAAAGGGTGCCGAAGAAGGTCGCAAAAACCGACCATGCGCCATTGTCGCCGCGCGCCGGGTCGTGGAAGGCCGTGAAGTTATAACGGTCGTTCCGGTCACACACTCGCCACCGGCTGATCCTGCCGATGCAGTAGAAATACCTGCGCCACTCAAAGCCCATCTCGGCCTCGATGACACGCCGTCATGGATCGTCGTGACCGAAACCAATGACTTCCTCTGGCCGGGTCCCGATCTCAGGCCCATCGCGGGCAGCAAACCGTCCCGATTCGACTATGGCATGCTGCCGCCGCGTTTCTATGCCTATCTGCGCGACCGGATTTTGCAGTCTCACGCGAGCCGGGCGCTCCAGCAGATTCGGCGAACAGAGTAGCTGCATGAGACCGGAAGAGCACGAAACGTCTTCGGTTCCAGGGGACGATCGCTTCACGGTCATCCCGTACGAAGCAAAAGGTCGAAGTCCTTCCTGACCTTCTGCGATGTCTCCTTGAGGTGTGCTTCCAGCACACCGAAATCCGGCAAGTCGGTCACCGCCAGAAGCAGATCCGAAAGCCCCGGCGGAACGTCGTCGCGCTCAAAGGCTCCGGTGAGGCACAGCCGCGTCATCTGGGTCAGTGCAAGATAGAGCGCGTAGGCGTCGCCAAGCTCCTGCCTCACCCCGGCAGCCGCGAAGCCCGGTGCCAGGCGCGACAGGATCTCGGCGGTGCCGGTGGCGCGGCGCCCGGTCTCGACCTGCCCGGTAATGACGGCCACCTGGGCGATGAATTCCAGATCGATCAATCCTCCGGGAATAAGCTTGATGTCCCAGAGATCGCGCGGCGGCTTTTCCTTCTGGATCATAGCCCGCATGTCCGCAGCCTCGGCCATCACCTTTGCAGCATCGCGCGGCTGGCCAAGTACAGCCGCTACTTCCGCTTCAACCTCGCCGCACAGGCTGGCGTCGCCAGCAATGGCGCGGGCGCGGACCAGCGCCATGTGTTCCCAGGTCCAGGCTTCCTGGCGCTGGTATTTCTTGAAGGCATCGATATGGGTGGCCACCGGTCCCTTGTTGCCGGACGGCCGCAGGCGCAGGTCGAGTTCGTAGAGCACCCCCTCCGCCGTCGGCGCGGACACCGCCGCGATCAGCCTTTGCGTCATGCGGGTGTAGTAATGCGAAGGTGCCAGCGGCTTGTCGCCATCGGACTCTTCGGCATCCGACGCGTGGTCGTAGAGCAGGATCAGGTCGACATCCGATCCGGCGGTCAGCTCGCGGCTGCCGAGCTTGCCCATACCGAGCAGCGCAACCACGCCGCCGGCAATGGTGCCGTGGCGGGCCGCGAATTCGGCCGTCACCGCCTGCAACGCAGCCTCGATGGTGAGATCCGCCAGATCGGAAAAGGCGCGGCCGGCCCGCGCCGGATCGATCGAGCCGGCGAGCAGCCGGACACCGATCAGGAATTTCTGCTCGGAGGCAAAAATGCGCAGCCGGTCGAGCACATCCTCGTAAAGCCGGTCGCCCTCGACGAAGGCGGAAAGCCGCGCCGACAGATAGGCGCGGTCCGGTAGTTCGGTGAGCAAGGCCGGGTCGAGCAAACCATCGAAGACATGCGGCCTGCGGGTGATGATCGCCGCCAGCCGGGGGGCGGCCCCCATGATCGTCGCCAGAAGCTTCAGCAGGGCAGGATTGGACTGCAGCAGGGAGAACAGCTGGATGCCAGCCGGCAGGCCGGCGAGAAACTCGTCGAAGCGCATCAGAGCTTCGTCGGCCCGGCGCGTCTGGCCGAAGGCGCGCAGCAGCGCCGGCGTCAGTTCCGTCAGCCGCTCGCGTGCCTCCGCCGACTGGGTGAGGCGATAGCGGCCGAAATGCCAGCCACGGATGACGCGGCAGATGTCGCTTGGCCGCTGAAAGCCGAGCCCGTGCAAGGTCTGCAGCGTATCGGGATCGTCCACATCGCCGGTGAAGACCAGGTTGCCGATGCCGGTCGACAGTTCGGGTGCTGTTTCGAACAGTGCCGCGTAGTGACGTTCGACCTGCTGCAGCGAGGCACGGAACGCTTGAGAAAAGGCAGAAGCATCGGCAAAGCCGAGCATGCGTGCGATACGCTCCAAGCCTTCATCATCTTCCGGCAGCGTGTGCGTCTGCTCGTCGGCAACCATCTGCACGGCATGTTCGACGCGGCGCAGGAACCAGTACTGGCGGGCAAGCGCATCGCGCGCCTCGGCGGTGATCCAGCCGCGGGTCGCAAGCTCGCCGAGCATCGGCACGGTCTCGCGGCCACGCAGTTCAGGGAAGCGTCCGCCGGCGATGAGCTGCTGGGTCTGGACGAAGAACTCGATCTCTCGAATGCCGCCGCGGCCAAGCTTGACGTTGTGGCCTTTGACCGCAATCTCGCCATGGCCCTTGTGGGCGTGGATCTGGCGCTTGATCGAATGGACGTCGGCAATCGCCGCGTAGTCCATGTATTTGCGCCAGATATAGGGCTGCAACTCCTTGAGGAAGGCCGCACCCGCGGCCAGATCGCCTGCCACCGGGCGTGCCTTGATCATCGCGGCGCGCTCCCAGTTCTGGCCGCGTGCCTCATAGTAGCGCAGTGCCGCCTCGACCGGGATCGCCAGCGGTGTCGAACCGGGGTCTGGGCGCAGTCTCAGATCGGTGCGGAAGACATAACCGTGTTCGGTGCGGTCCTGCAGGATGCGCACCAGGCGGCGCGTCAGCCTCGAAAACAACTCGGTGGCATCGAGCGGATCGACGACGGCGGGCGCTTCCGGATCGAAGAAAACCACCAGATCGATGTCGGAGGAAAAATTCAGCTCATGCGCGCCGAGCTTGCCCATGCCGAGCAGGATCCAGCCCGACTGTTTCGACGGATTGCCGACATCCGGCAGTTTGAGTTTGCCCTGGCCATGCGCGTCACGCAGTAGGAAGTCGACGGCCGCACGGGTGCAGGCGTCTGCAAGATCGCTCAATCGCCGGACCGTCAGCGCCGTTTCGGCCTCGCCGGCAAGATCGGCCAGCGCGATGAGGAAATGCGCCTCCGCCTTCCACTGGCGCAGCTCCATCATCAAGCCGGATTCCGAGACTGCTTCGGCTAGATGCACCTGGTCGATGGCGGCGCCGATCACCTTCAGCCGAGCCTCGATCGTCTGCTCGAACAGCCCGTCCAGGATTTGCGGCCGGCGACGTGCGGTATCGCGCAGGAACGGCGACAGATCGAAGACGGCGGCAAGGAAATCCTGGCCCTCCCCCTTGCCGGCCAGGAACTTGGCCAGCCGCGTCAGTCCTTCTTCGCGCGCCGCGGAAGCGATCTCGGCCAGTTCCAGCCGCGCACGGTCTTCGTCCAGCGGAGCCAGGCTGGTCGCCGGCTTCAGCAGCCAATCTTTCGCCCTCGCAGCCGTGCTCATCAGTGATCCTCCCGTGCTGGGAAACTCATGACCACGGATAATCCGGGATTGCCAGGCAAGAGTTCAAGCCGGCCATTGTGGAACGTCATGACCGCCTTGGCGAGGCTGAGGCCAAGACCGGAACCCGGCTGCGAACGGCTCTTCTCCAGCCGCACGAAACGTTCCGTGGCTCGCGCCCGGTCGCCATCGTCGGGAATGCCGTGTCCATTGTCGGCAACAGACAGGCGAACGTCCGTACCGGCTCGCTCGAGCGTGACGCGCACCGCCGGCTGGGCATTGGCGCCGGTCGAATATTTGATGGCGTTGTCGACGATGTTCGACAGCGCCTGACCGATCAGTTCGCGGTTGCCGTTGACGGACACCGCGTCGAGCGCGTCTGCTTCCAGCGACACGCCTGCCTCTTCCGCCACCGGCTCGTAAAGCTCGACAACGTCGCGCACGGCCTCCGCCAGATCGACGCGGTTGGTGTTCTCCGAGGAGTAGCCAGCCTCCAGCCGGGAGATCATCAGGATGGCGTTAAACGTTTTTATCAGCTGGTCCGACTCGGCAATAGTGCCTTCCAACGCCTGCCGGTAGTCGGTGGGCTTTTGCTTGCCCGAAAGCGTCGCTTCGGCCCGGTTGCGGAGCCGGGTCAGCGGCGTCTTCAGATCATGCGCGATGTTGTCGGAAACCTGCTTCAAGCCTTCATTGAGCGTGGCGATCCTGGCCAGCATGGCATTGAGATTTTCGGAGAGCCGGTCGAACTCATCGCCAACCCCCGTCACCGGCAGCCTGCCCGACAGATCGCCGCCCATGATGCGACGGCTGGCTTCCGACACGCTGTCGATGCGCTTCAGCGCGGCGCGGCCGACAAAAAACCAGATCAGCAATCCGCCCAGCCCCATCATGCCGAGCGCCAGCATCAGCGCACGGCGGATGACCGCACGAAACCGCTCCGGCTCGCCAAGGTCGCGGCCGACCAGCATGATCATCTGGTTCGGCAGCCGCAGCACCAGCGCAATGGCGTTGTGGCCCTTTTCGCCCTGCGCCTGCGCATCGTTCTGCTCGGATTGGGTGGTGGTACCCTGCTCGGCGGGAAGGTTGCGCAGGCGCTCGAGCTCTCCCTCGCCAAAACGCTGATAAGAGAACGGACTGCTGGTCCAGCCTTCGGTTTCGAGAACGCCCGGCTCCAGGCTCTGCACATTGCCGGTCAGGATCTGGCCGTTGGCGTCGGCGATCAGATAGAGGTTGGCGCCGGGCTGGCGCGAGCGGGCCTCGACTACACGGACCAACACCGGCAGACCGCCGCGTTGATAGGCGCGAGCCAGACCGAGCACCTCGTCATTGATGGTGTCCTGTGTCTGCCCGGTCAGCATCCGCGCCGACAACGAGGTCATGTAGAAGACGAGCGCCACCGCGCAGAGCGCGAAGAGCAGGAGGTAGAGCGCCGAAAGCCGCGCTGCCGTCGTCTTCATGATGGCTGGCACGGAAAGAGCCATGCCGCAGCTAGCCGCTCTTCAGCATATAGCCGGCGCCGCGAACCGTATGCAGGATGGGCTTGTCGAAGCCCTTCTCGATCTTGCCGCGCAGCCGGGAGACATGGACGTCAATGACATTGGTCTGCGGATCGAAATGATAGTCCCAGACATTTTCCAGCAGCATGGTGCGCGTCACCGCCTGGCCGGCATGCCGCATCAGATATTCGAGCAAGCGGAATTCACGCGGCTGCAGCGTTATCTCGCGTGACGCACGGCGGACCGAATGCGACAGCCTGTCGAGTTCGAGATCGCCGACGCGGTAGACGGTTTCGGCTTCCTTGGCGCTGGCGCGCCGGTTCAGCACCTCGACGCGGGCGAGAAGCTCGGAGAAGGCATAGGGCTTTGTCAGGTAATCGTCGCCGCCGGCGCGCAGACCCGTGACCCTATCATCGACCTCGCCGAGCGCCGACAGGATCAGCACCGGCGTTGTGTTGCCCCTGGACCGGAGACCGGCAATGACCGACAGGCCGTCGCGACGCGGCATCATCCGGTCGATCACCATCACGTCGTAGTCGCCCGCGTCGGCGAGCGCAAAGCCGGTTTCGCCGTCACCGGCGACATGAGCAGTGTGACCGGCCTCGGCAAAGGCTTTCTGCAAATAATCCGCAGCCTCGCGATCGTCTTCTATGACGAGAATCTTCATAGGGCTGTTATACGCGATTTCGCCGGAAGGTTGAGTGGCAGACATCTGCATTGTGGCCTTTGCCAAAGCGCACCGCGATCAAGATTGCCCGAAGCCGTACGCGATAAAGCTGCTCGCTGCCGATGTCATTTTGCGTCGGATCGCGGAAGCGCTTTTGAAAGTATGCGGCAGCGGACGATGGGAAGCCCGCTGCCGCCGGGGGAAGGCGCGATGACTGACTAACGCGCGCTTCTCCATGCTTTCCCGTACGGCGGCTCGGGGGTGTTGAAACTGCCGCACTGGAAAAGTCCAACCTGCCGCCGGAACGCCCTCACCCACTTGGAAAGGCCGAGAGATCGCTCCGGGGCCAACCTCAACCCTTGGCGACGGGCAGCGCGACGAAACGATTGGTGTCGTCGCGGGTGATCTGCATCAGCACTGCCTTGCGGCCGGATTTGACTGCATCGGTCATCGCCTTGGTGACGTCGTCGGTGCCGTTCACTTCGGTCGAATTGACCGATGTAATGACGTCGCCCGGCTGGATACCGCGATCGGCGGCATCGCTGTCGGGATCGACATCGGTCACCACCAGTCCCTTGCCGTTTTCAGATTTGGTAACGGTCAGGCCGAGATCGGCCAGCGTGTCGGGCTTGGCCGGGGCGGCGGGCTGCTGCTGGTCGACAGAGGCTTGCTTGTCGCTCGAGGGCAGTTTGCCGAGATCGACCTTGACCGTCTGGCTCTTGCCGTCGCGCCACACGTTGACGTCGACCGACTTGCCAGGCGAATAGGCGCCGATCAGCCGGGCCAATTCCTTCGGCGAAGCGACATCCTTGCCGTCGACCTGGGTGATCACGTCACCGGCCGTGATGCCCGCCTTCTTGCCGGGACCATCGTCCTGGGCACTGGAAACCAGTGCGCCGTTGTTGGACTTCAGACCAAGCGACTCAGCGATGTCGGAGGTGACCGGCTGGATTTCCACACCGAGCCAGCCGCGCTGCACGGAACCGCTCTTCATCAGGTCCTGAACGACCTGCTTGGCGGTCGAAGCGGGAATGTCGAAGGCGATGCCGACGCTGCCGCCGGACGGCGAGAAGATCGCGGTGTTGATGCCGACGACCTGGCCGTTGAGGTTGAAGGTCGGACCGCCAGAATTGCCGCGGTTGACCGATGCGTCGATCTGGATGAAGTCGTCATAAGGGCCAGCGCCGATGTCACGGCCGCGGGCGGAGACGATGCCGGCGGTGACGGTTCCACCAAGGCCGAACGGATTGCCGACGGCCACCACCCAGTCGCCGACGCGAACCTTGGAGTCATCGGCGAAGTCGACATAGGTAAACTTGCCGACGCCGTCGACCTTGAGCACGGCGAGATCGGTGCGCGGGTCGGTGCCGACCAGCTTGGCGTCGAGTTCCTTGCCGTCATGCATCACCACGGTGAAGGCCGAGCCTTCCGAAACAACGTGATTGTTGGTGACGAGATAGCCGTCATCCGAGATGAAGAAGCCCGAGCCCTGGGCAACCGGCCGCGGCTGGTCGTTGTTGCGGTCGCGGTGGCTGAAGCGCCTGTTGCCGCCACCCTGGCCGTCCTGGTCACCAAAGCCACGGAATTCCTTGAAGAAGCGGCGCAGCTGTGGATTGTTGGGCAGGTTGTTCATGCCATCCTGGTCGTCGGACGGGTCGGAGCCATCATCGGCGGCCGGGCTGATCTTGGCCTTGACCTTGACACTGACAACGGCGGGAGAAACGCGCTCGACCACATCGGCGAAGCCCGGCACCTGCGGCGCCTCGACGCGCACGGCATCGGCCAGAACAGGGCTGGTTCCGCTGGTCAGCGCGCCAACCCCGATCGCACCGGCCACGGCGACAGATGCGACGGCAGCCATGAGACGCTTGCGGGTGACGGAATATGAATTGGGGGCAATATTCATGGATCTCTTATCCTCTTTCAACGGACGCTGCTTGGTCGGCATCCTCGGAAAGGAGAATTAGAGCGGCACACATTACAGCGCCATTTCCGACACATGAAACTTTGGTAATGTTTGCGGGTGACGGCGGACGTCAGTCGCGGCGCAATATGGCGTCCAACGATGCCTGTTCTTCGGCGGACAGGGATTTTGTTGCCAGCACGCGGCGCGACCGCGCGGTCAGCACGATGAAAACACCTCCCACCAGCAACAGCAGGACGGGCGTGCCCCATAGCAACGCATTGCGCAGGTCGAATCGCGGCTTCAGCAGCACGAACTCGCCATATCGCGAAACCACGTAGTCCATGACCTGCTGGTCGGTGTCGCCGGCGACGAGGCGCTGACGCACAAGGACGCGCAGGTCGCGGGCAAGGTCGGCATCGGATTCGTCGATCGACTGGTTCTGGCAGACCATGCAGCGCAAGCCTTCCGACAGCGCCCGCGCCCGCGCCTCCAGCGTCGGATCAGGCAGCACCTCGTCAGGCTTCACCGCCAAGGCCGTGCCGGCAAAGAACAGCGCCAGCAGCAGGACGATGGAGGTCAGAGAAAGCCGCGCGTTCATGGCAGGGTCGCGGATGGCACCGCGCTCGCCTGCTTGCGCCGCCGCGACGGCGCGCCGACGCGCAGGCGCCGGTCCATCAGTGACATCGCCGCGCCCGCCATCATCATCAGGCCGCCGCCCCAGATCAACGTCACCAGCGGCTTCCACCACAAACGCACGACGACGGAACCGTCATTGCCCTCGTCGCCGAGCGAGATGTAGAGCTGCGAGAAACCAATCGTCCTGATGCCCGATTCCGTCGTCGTCATCTGCCGCACCGGATAAAACCGTTTGGCGGAGCTGATTTCGCCAACAGGGCTGCCGCTGACGCCGATCAGTTCGAAGCGGCCGAGATCCTCGCTGTAATTCGGTCCCTGGGCCGGATAAAGCCCGACGAAACGCAGCGTATGGCCGGACAGTTCGACGGTCTCACCGGCATGCATCGACAGGATCTTCTCGGTGCCGAAGCAAAGTGTGCCGACGATGCCGAGCGTGGTCAGGCCGAGGCCAAGGTGAGCGAAGGCAGTGCCGAAGACCGAGCGCGGCAGGCCGAGCAAGCGCCTGACCATGATCCCGGCGGCGACATTGCCGACCCCCGATTTGACGGCGAGATCGGTGAGCGCGCCAAGGATCAGCCAGACGGCAAGGCCAACGCCCAGGGCTGCGAACACCGAGGCGCCGTCGATGAACAAAGCGGTGACCAGCGTCGCCAGCAGCGCCGCTGCAAAGGCCACCATAAGGCGCTGCGCGACGGCGAAGACATCGCCGCGCTTCCAAGCCAGCAACGGCCCGAACGGAACCACGAGCAGCAACGGTACCATCAGCGGTCCGAAGGTGAGATTGAAGAACGGCGCGCCGACCGAGATCTTGTCGGCTGAAAAGGCTTCGACGGCGAGCGGATAGAGTGTGCCGACGAGGACGGTCGCCGTCGCCGTCGTCAGGAACAGATTGTTGAGGACCAGCGCCCCTTCTCGGGAAATCGGCTGGAACAGGCCGCCGGTCGTCAGCCGGGAAGCGCGCAGCGCAAACAGCGCCAGCGAGCCGCCGATAAACAGCGTCAGTATGCACAGGATAAACACGCCGCGCGTCGGATCGGTGGCAAAGGCGTGCACCGAGGTCAGCACGCCTGAACGCACGAGGAAGGTGCCGAGCAGCGACAGCGAAAAGGTCAGGATGGCGAGCAGCAGCGTCCAGATCTTCAGCGCCGAGCGCTTCTCCATGACGATGGCCGAATGCAGCAGCGCTGTGCCCGCCAGCCACGGCATGAAGGAGGCGTTCTCGACCGGATCCCAGAACCAGAAACCGCCCCAGCCAAGTTCATAGTAGGCCCAGTACGATCCCATGGCGATGCCGCCGGTCAGGAACATCCAGGCGACCAGCGTCCACGGCCGCACCCAGCGCGCCCAGGACGCGTCGATGCGGCCTTCGATGAGAGCGGCGACCGAGAAGGAAAAACAGATCGAGAAGCCGACATAGCCGAGATAGAGGAACGGCGGGTGTATGGCGAGGCCGAGATCCTGCAGGATCGGGTTGAGATCGCGGCCTTCGATCGGCGCCGGATTGAGCCGGATGAACGGATTGGACGTCGCCAGGATGAACAGGAAGAAGGCGGCGCCGATGGCGCCTTGCACCGCAAGCACATTGGCGCGCAGCGTCGCCGGCAGGTTGGAGCCGAAAGCGGCGACGAGCGCGCCGAAGAAGGTCAGGATCAACACCCAAAGCAGCATCGAGCCTTCATGATTGCCCCAGGTACCGGTGATCTTGTAGATCAACGGCTGCAAGGAATGCGAGTTTTCCCACACGCTTGCCACCGAGAAATCGGAGCTTGCATAGGCACTCGCCAACGCTGCGAAAGACAGCGCCGTCAGGGCAAAGCCGGTCACCGCGACCGGACCGCCGACGGCCATGAGGCGCTGGTTGTTCAGGCGCGCGCCAAACAGCGGCACCACCGTCTGCACCAGCGAAAGCGCAAACGCCAGGACGAGGGCGAAATGTCCGGTTTCAACCATGCCCGTGATCCATTGTCGCTCTCCTGCCGGAGCTATTCACTCTTGGTCTCCTGCCAGACGCCCTTGGCCTTGAGGCCATCCGCAACCTCCTTGGGCATGTAGCGCTCATCATGCTTGGCCAGCACGCTATCGGCAACAAAAACCCCGTCCGGGCCGAAAGTACCCTCGGTGATGACGCCCTGCTCTTCGCGGAAAAGGTCGGGCAGGATTCCGGTGTAGGTGACCTTGACCGATTTGTGCGTGTCGGTGACCGAAAAGCCGACCGTGGCCCCCTGCCCGCGCTGGATCGTGCCTTTTTCGACCAATCCACCCAACCGGATGCGCTGGCCAGGCTGGACGCTTGCGGTGGTGAGATCGGCCGGCATGTAGAAATAGGAGGCCTTCTGGCCAAGCGCGTAAAAAGTCAGCCCGGTCGCGGCACCCAGGAAGACTAGGCCGCCCATGATCACCGACAGTCGTTTCTGCTTGCGCGTCATGTCTTGTTCTACTCCGTCGCCGTCAGGCCAAGCGAGGCGGCAAAGGCGGTGAATTTCTTCGCCTGGTCACTGTCGGCTCCAAAGACGGCAATGGCGCGACCGAGCGCCTCACGCGCCTGATCGGCCTTGCCGAGCACGACATAGGAACGAACGAGCCGCATCCATCCTTCCGGATCGCGCGGATTTTGCCGCAGTTTGTCGTCGAGGCCGGCGACCATCGTGTTGATCATGGTCTCCCGATCCTGCGGCGACATCGAGGATGCGGCGTCGAAATCGCCGGCATCGGGACCGTTGGTGGCGCCGGAAGCGACGTCGGAGCTGCCGGATTTGGCGAGCGCCTGCTCGACGGCACCGCGCCATGGCGAGTCCGGCGGCAATCTGCCCAGCATCGCCTGCCATGCCGTGGTCGCTTCCTTGGCGCGGCCCTCCTGCGCCAACGCCATGGCCAGGTAGAAACTCGCCTTCGCATTGGCCGGATCGAGCTTCAGGGCTGCCTCGAAAGCATCCTGGGCATCGGCCGAGACAATGCCGCCTGCCGCGCTGGCGATCGCCTCGCCGAGACCGGCCTGGCGAACGGCGCTGTCGCCATCGAGCCGGATGGCGTTGCGATAGGCTCCCGCCGCGTCGGAAAAGCGCTGCATGCGCAGATAGACCGGTGCGAGCACGTCCCAGCCCCTGCCGTCAGTGGGATTGGCGGCCAGATGGGCTTCGGCCCGCGCCACCAGTTCGTCGACCGAACTGTCGGCGGGATTCTTGGCCAACCGCTCGCTGAGCGGTTGCGACGGCAGGTCAGGAGAGCCAAGCTTGACATAGAGCCCCCAACTGACCAGCGGCACCGCCAGCACGGCTACGGTTGCCACCAGCCTTGCCGTGATCGACGCTCGGCCAGGGCTTGCGCCGCCGGCGGTACCCGCATTGTCAAGGCGAAGGATGCGGCGAGCGATCTCGGCGCGGGCCTCGGCGGCTTCGGCCGGCTGGATCAAGCCACGCGCGGCGTCGCGGTCAAGCTCGGACAATTGGTCCCGATAGACTTCGAGATCATGTTCGCCGCTCGACGACGCGCCCTTGGCGCTGGCGGCCAGCGGCAGCAGCACCGCCAGGCTTGCACCCAGCGTGAGAATGGCGGCTATGACCCAGAACAGCATGGTTCTTCCAATACCGGCAGAGCTCTGCCGTGCCAACAGATGCATGCTGCGACGCTTTGACGACGCCAGCCGCCAATCATCGGCAGACGGTCGTCAGGTCAGCGGCGTCCAGCTGCCATCGGCGTTGCGGCAAGCGGTTCCACGCGCCGTGACCCCGGCGCCGGCGGAAAATACCGTCTGCGTGTACTGGCGGCAGTCCTGCGAACCGACACGGTACGGCTGGGCCGGAACCACCTCGCCGTAGCGCGAAGCCTGAGCGCCTTTCCACGTCACCTTCTGGCCGCTGGTCGTATATTCCAGCGCCTTGTATTCAGCCTCGAGCGCGCTGCGCTTCTCGGTCTCGCTGAGGCCGTTGCCGATCGTCCCGCTGATGAGGCCGCCGCCCATCGCCGAAATGATCGTCGTGGTCACCTTGCCGCTGGAAGGAGGTGTCGAGGCCGGTGTCACTGCTATGGCTGGACCCTTGCCGCTCAAGGTGGTGCAGCCGGAAACGGCCAGCAATGCGGAAACGAGAGCGACGCGAATCTTCATGCCAACAACCGATTTTCGTGAGTGGGAGCCTGCCATGGATGCGCCGGGGGCCGCGTCATCGGAGAAGTTGGCGTGGCCATAGTATTGATATTTGTCGGAAATTTGGCCGTTGGCAGCTGCGAGACCAATCGACATGCCGCCAATAACATCTCCCGTCCCTCTATGTCGATTGGCCCTGGTGAACATCACTGAAGGCTCCGCAATCGCACCACCGCCTTCAATCCGCCCATACCGGACCGTTCGAGCGCCAGAACGCCTCCATACTCGTTGACAAGGTCTGCGACAATGGCCAGCCCCAGACCTGTTCCGGGCTTTGTCTCGTCCAGACGCCGTCCTCGCTTCAGCGCCTCGCGCGCCTTGTCCTCGGGAATGCCCGGACCGTCATCCTCTATGCTGATCTCGAACAGGCCGGCCGGGTCGTCCTTGCCGGTCAAGGGCACGACCGAAACCTGCACCGCGCTCTTTGCCCATTTCATCGCGTTTTCAAGGAGATTGCCCAGCAATTCCTCAAGATCCTCGCGCTCGCCGGCGAAGACGATTTCGGCCGCCGGCAGCGACAGCGACAGATTTGTCTGCGGATTGAGCTTCTGCAGAACCCGCACCATGCGCTGCACCAGCGGCGTCACCGGCGTGCGATAGACGACGCTGTCGCGTTGCGCCGCGACGCGGGCGCGCTGGAGATAGTGTTCGACCTGCTTCTGCATGGAAGCGGCCTGTTCGGCGATCAGCTGCCCCTTGGCACCGCCGAGCGCGCGGCCCTCGTTGAGCAGTACCGCCAGCGGCGTCTTCAGCGAATGGGCGAGATTGCCGACCTGTGTTCGCGACCGCTCGACGATGCGCCTGTTGTTTTCGATCAACGCATTGGTTTCGTTGGCAAGCGGTTCGATCTCGGCCGGGAAGCGGCCGTCGAGCCTCTGCGCGGTGCCCTCGCGCACCATAGCGAGCGCGTTCCTGACCCGGCGCAGCGGCTGCAGGCCGAGCAGGATGGCGATCGCGTTGATGGCGATCATGCCGACGCCGAACAGGCTGAGATAGGTCACCAGGCGGCGCTGGAAGGTAGCGATTTCCTGTTCGAGTTCGCTCTGGTTGCCCATGACGCGGAAACGCGCGGCCCGGTTCTTGGCGTCGAGAACGAATTCGCTCTCGAAAACTTCGAGTTGCTCGCCGTCGATGCCTTCGGCTGCGTAGCTGCGCTGAAAGCTGGCATTGAACGGCACCTCGGCAACGCTCGGTGATGGGATCGTCGTGGTCATCGACGACGAGTGGAGATCGCCATGCACGCCCTCCGAAGCGGGCTCGACCGACCAGTACCAGCCCGAATTCGGCTCCGAGAACCGAAGGTCGCCGAGGTCTGGCGCGCCAGTCAGCGCCCCGCTGTCGGAGATGCCGATCGACCCGATCAGGTTGAACAGATGCGCCGAAAGCAGGCTGTCGAAGCCGCGCTCGCTGGCCTGGCGGTATAGGGTGGTGATCAAGGTGAAGATGACAACGAGCGTCACGATCGCCCAGACCGTGGAAAAGGCGATGACGCGGAACGTCAGCGAACGCGGCCACAAACGCAGCGAAAGCGGCGTCCTTGCGGTTGGTTTGAGCGGTTCCGAGTTACGCCTCCGGCTCACGCATGCGGTAGCCCATGCCGCGCACGGTTTCGATCATGTCGATGCCCATCTTCTTGCGCAGCCGCCCGACAAACACCTCGATGGTGTTGGAATCACGGTCGAAATCCTGATCGTAGAGGTGCTCGACCAGTTCGGTCCGCGAGACGACCTCGCCCATATGGTGCATCAGATAGGCAAGCAGACGGAATTCGTGCGACGTCAGTTTCAGCGGCACGCCGTCGACATCGGCCTTGGAGGCCTTGGTGTCGAGACGCAGCGGCCCGCAGGTCAGTTCGGACGAGGCATGGCCGGCAGCCCGCCGGATCAGGGCCCGCAGCCTCGCCAGAACCTCCTCGATGTGGAACGGCTTGGTGACGTAGTCATCGGCGCCGGCATCGATGCCGGAGACCTTGTCGCTCCAGCGGTCGCGCGCCGTCAGGATCAGCACCGGCATCTTGCGGCCGCCGCGCCGCCAGCGCTCGACCACGCTGATGCCGTCCATCTGCGGCAGGCCGATATCGAGCACGACCGCGTCATAAGGCTCTGTGTCGCCAAGGAAATGGCCTTCCTCGCCGTCGAAGGCGCGGTCGACGACATAGCCGGCATCGACCAGCGCATCCGATATCTGCCGATTGAGATCCTTGTCATCTTCGACGACGAGTACACGCATGCGGAGTTCGATACCTGTTGAAGAGCTTTGTCAGATTGAAGAGCTTGGTCAGATTGAAGACTGGGGGCAGATATAGGCCGATTCCGGCGGCCTGGGAAACGTAGCCTAAGGTTGATTGGATCAGTTCAGCGGAACGACGATTTCGGAACGGCGCGGACGTTGTCCGTCCTTGCCCGGAACGAGCACGACGATGACACAGACAGGCTGACCGCCGCGCGTCGATTGCGAGGCCTTGGCCAGCGTTCCGCCATTCTGCTCGGCCACCTGCTGGCCGATGGCGTAGCAATCGGACGCAGCCAGTACGATCGGGCTGGCCAGGTCGGGCGGCGCGATGACCGGTATCGCCATCGCCTGCGACGCGAACAGTCCGGCAGCACAAAGCGCCAGTGTCGCGGTTCGGAGGGGGGAGCGAAGCGTTTTCATGACCGGCGTTGTAACGCATCGGTGCTGAACGTGAAATGAACGGTGAACGCCGCTGAAAACATCCTCGCCACACCCCTGCAACGCGAGACAATCAACCTGGAATTTCACCGCCTCGAACAGGTGAAATCCCGCGAAAGTCCAGTCTAGACTCGGTTTTGACCATATTGAAAGCGCATCAGGCATTTTCCTGCGTTATCGCGCGAAAACGCAGCAGCCCGTGATGCACGAGCAGATCCTCGTCATGGCGGGCTTCGGCAAATTCCAGCGACAGTCGTGTCTGGCCGCGAGGGCCAATCACCAATGCTGCGTCGGCAAGGCGCGCCTGGATGGCGGCCATGATGGCTAGCGCTTCGGCATCGCCATGGGCTTTCGACCAGACATGCAGCGTAATCAACTGATCATCAGTGTTCTCGGTGCCCGTATCCCAGTCAAAAGCGGAGGTCTGGCCGCAGGTCACGTACGGAAAAGCGGCATTGTCGGTTGGCCGTTCGAGCAGTCCGGCGCCGCCCAGCAAGGCCGACAGCGATGCATCGCTTTTCAGCCTGAGAAACAGTGCCTGCTGTAAATCGTCTGGCGCGGTCATCGTCTTTTCCTCCAGTTCCTGCGCTGCCGATTATTGCTTTTCGGAAGCTGTCCGCGTTCTGCGTGTTCTGACAGATATAGCCATTCGACGCGCGGAGGCGATGGCGATTCGTCATCGGAATGATGGATGCCGATGATCTCGAAAGGGCGACTTTGCCAACACTATCGTCCGTGGGCACCGCGCCGTGAACATGGACTCTCGATTCCTGGTTACATATTCTCGCTCGATACAGGGTCGCATGACGATCCACGAAGCAATTTCGGAAGCTGATGATGCTCGATGCAGAAAAGACCAGGGCTGCCTCGCGGTTGTTGGTAGGCCACTGGGACAAGGGCACCCGTCTCGGCGCCATACCTGAGGCGTTGCGCCCACAAACACGGCTCGAAGGTTACGCCATCCAGTCGCATGTCATGGATCGCTCGGCGGCCTCGCTTTTCGGCTGGAAGATTGCCGCGACCAGTCTGGCCGGACAAAGGCACATCAATGTCGACGGCCCGATGGCCGGACGTCTCCTGGCCGAAAAAGCGGTGGAGGTCGGCGGGACCGTTTCCCTGGCGACGAGCAAGATGCGCGTGGCCGAGATCGAGTTCGCTTTCCGATTCGGACGCGAACTGCCGCCTCGTCCGGCACCCTATGAAATCGCTGAAGTGATGAAAGCCGTGGCGACCTTGCACCCGGCGATCGAAATTCCGGACTCACGCTATGACGATTTCTGCGCCGTCGGGGCGCCGCAGCTCATTGCGGACAATGCCTGCGCCAATCTGTTTGTCATCGGCGAGGCGGCGGAAGACGACTGGCGCGGCGTGGACCTTGCAAAGCACCCCGTGGTCGCTTTCGTTTCCGGAATGTCGCAGCACAACGGATCGGGAGCGGCCGTGTTGGGCGATCCTCGCATCGCGCTCACCTGGCTCGTCAACGAGCTGTCGGGCCTGGGCATAGCGCTCCAACCGGGACAGGTGGTGATTACAGGCACCTGCGTGACGCCGATAAGCGTCGAGGCAGGCGACGAAGTCACAGGCGATCTCGGCCGGTTTGGCCGCGTCTCGGTGCGGTTTGTCTAGGCTCCGCGCTGCCTGGCCACGAAACTGCGCACCGCCAGCACCAGCACGGTGATGATGATCAGGATCACCGAGAGCGCGGCGATCGCCGGGTCGATGTTGTCGCGCAGGCCCATCCACATCAGCCTCGGCAGGGTGATGGCGTTGACCGAGGTGATGAACAGGGTGACGCCGATTTCTTCCCACGACAGCACGAAGGAGAGCAGTGCCGCTGTGATGATGCCGAACTTGATGTTGGGCATGATGATGCGAGTGGCGCGCTCCCACACAGTGGCCCCTAAGCCCCGCGCGGCAAGGTCGATGCGCCGGTCGAGCTGGCTGAGCGAGACCAGCATCAGCACCGTGGCGAAGGGCACCGTCATCACCGAATGCGCCATGGCGACGCCGAGCCATGTGTCATAGCCGAAGAACGTGCTGAAGCCCGACATCGAGGTCAGCAGGAAGTAGAGCGTGATCGCCGAGACCACCGGCGGCACCACCATCGGCAGCAGCACGAAACCGACCAGGGCCGCGGTGAAGCGCGGCTGGAACATCCAGACGCCGAGGCTGAAGCACAGCGCGAGCACGGTGGAAAAGGCACTGCTGACGACACCGATGCGGATCGAGAGCAGGATTGATTGGAGCCAGCGCGGGTCCTCGACCAGCGCCCGGTAGTGGCGCAGCGACAGTTCGCTCGACGGCATCGCCAGCATGCGGCTCGGCGTCAGCGACACCGGGATGACGGCGAGCAGCGGCATCAGCAGGAACAGCGCCACGAGGGCGGCGATGATCAGCGAGACGGGACCGGGGCGGTAGGTCGGCATCAGATCAACTGCTTCGGTCTGACATATCGGAACAAAAGCGCCATCAGCGCGCCGACGAACAGCACCAACACGACGCTGATCGCCGCCCCCAGGCCCCAGTCCGGGCTCTGGAAGATCCTGAGATAGATCAGCTCGGCGATCATGACGCTGCGGCCGCCACCGAGGATCGCCGGCGTGACGAAGAAGCCGAGCGAGAAGACGAACACGATCATCGCCGCGCCGATGATGCCGGAGCGCGTCATCGGCACGAACACTGTCCAGAAGGTGCGCATGCGGCTGGAGCCGAGCCCGCGCGCGGCCAGGAGCACGCGGTCGTCGAGGCTGCGCATAGCCGATGCCAGCGGGAAGACGGCGAAAGGAATGAGGAAATGCGTCATGCCGACGATGACGCCGAATTCGTTGCGCACCAGCGCCAACGGTTCGGAAATGAAGCCGATCGCCTGCAGCCAGCTGTTGATCAGGCCGCGATTGGAGAGCAGCGCCACCCAGCCGAAAGCACGGGTCAGCACGGAAATCCAGAAGGGAACGAGAATGCAGAACTCGGCGATCAGGCGCTGTGCCGGCGTTCCACGCACCCAGACGACGGTGATGGCGTAGGCGGCGGCCACCGAAACCACGGTGACGACTGCCGCGATGCGCAGCGTGCGGATGAACACCGACTGCACGAGATCGTCGGTGAGCAGCGCCTCATACTGGCCGAGGCCGGGCGTCGGCAGCGTGAAGCTCCATTTGACGACGCCGAGGAACGGCCAGGCATAGGCCAGGACAAGAAACAGGAGCAGCGGCGCCATCAACAGCGCCGCGCCCATCCTGTCGGAGAGATAGGATCTCATGTCGACCCGATTACCCCTGCCCTGATCAGGCCGAGATGATCTTGGTGTATTCGTCGAGCGCCGGCCCGTAGTTCTTGGCGTACCAGTCCATGTCGAGCGCGATCTGCTTCTTCATGTTCTCGGGATCGACCGGGTTGATGCGCTTCTTGTCGGCAGGGATCAGCGCGTCTGCCGCCGGGTTTGCAGGACCTTGGCCGAGCTTGTCGAACATGACCAGCTGCTTTTCAGGGTCCTGGGCACTGGCGATGAACTTCATCGCAGCGTCCTTGCCGCCGGGATTGCCCTTGAGCACGGCGAGCGCACCGGGCGAGATCAGGCCCTGGTCCCAGATGAACTTGATCTTGCCGCCGCTATCCTGCTCGATCAGTGAAGCGCGGGTCGACCAGACGATCGCCATCGAGGCCTCGCCATTGAGCAGCACACTCTGGCTTTCGGCGCCGCCACCCCAATAGGCAACGACGTTTTCCTTGAAGGCGGCGATCTTGTCATGGGCGCGCTTGAGGTCGAGCGGGTAGAGCGACGCAGGCGCGATACCGTCGGCGAGCAGCGCCGCTTCCCAGCTCGACACGCCCCATTTGTAGAGCGAGCGCTTGCCGGGGAATTTCTTCACATCGAAGAAATCGGCCATGCCGGTCGGCGCGTCCTTGCCGTACTTCTCGGAATCATAGGCGATGACATAGGAGAAGAAATAGGTCGATGCGGCGTATTCCCAACCAAAGCCGGGCCGCATCTTCTTCTTGTCGACGATGTTGTAATCGATCGGCTCGAGAGCCCCTTGGGCGCCGAGCGTGATGGCTGAGAACGGGTCTACGTCGACGAGATCCCAAGTCGGCGCGCCGCTCTTGAACTGCGCGGCGATGGCGCCTTCGGTCGGACCCGAACCGTCCATCTTGACGGTGATGCCGGTGTCCTTGGTGAAGGCCTGGCCATAGGCGGCATCGTAGGCGGTGATGGCATCGCCACCCCAGTTGACCAGCACAAGTTCCTTGGCCTGCGCAAAGGCACCTGTCGAGCGCAGCAGCATCGGCGTGCCGGCCAGCACGAGTGCCGCCAACTGTGTGAACTGCCGGCGCGAAATCTCGCCGCGACCTGCCCTGGCGGACAGGCTCTCGATGGCTTGTTTCTTGGTATCATGTGTCATGTCAGTTCCCCTTTTTTGTTGTTGATAGTGCCCGAAAGCGGTGCTGCGATGTTTCGCTCCACCGTTTGTCATTGTCCTCCATGCGGAAGGAGGAAACCCTTTTCCGCCGGCCAGGTGAGCCAGACGGAGTTGCCCTTGCTCAGCGCCGCGGCAGCCACCTCGTTGGGCACCGAGACCGTGACCTTGGCGCCTTGCCGCGTCATCAGGTCGAGCCGCGTTGCCGCGCCGAGATAGGTGGAGTTGGTGGCGGTAGCGGCGATCCCATTCTCACCATCTGCCGCCTCGCTCGATATCGACATGTATTCGGGCCGGATCGCCAGGATGGCATCCCCGCGCACGAGTTCGGCCTTGCAGCCCATGCTGACCGCGCGGTCCTCGCACAGGCCGGTCGAGCCATTGCCGGCAGGCTTGACCCCCTTCAGCGGCAGCATGTTGATCTCGCCGAGGAACTCGGCGACGAAGCGGTTGTCCGGCCGGTCGTAGACCTCGTCGGGCGGTCCAACCTGCAGCAATTTGCCGTGATTGAAGATGGCGACGCGCGACGACAGCGCCAGTGCCTCGCTCTGGTCGTGGGTGACGAAGACGAAGGTGGTGCCGGTCTCCTGGTGCAGCCGCTTCATCTCGGCCTGCATCTGGCCGCGCAGGCCCTTGTCGAGCGCGGAAAACGGTTCGTCGAGCAACAGCACGCCCGGTTCGAACACCAGCGCGCGGGCCAGCGCCACGCGCTGCTGCTGGCCGCCCGACAGTTGCGCCGGCAGTTTTTTCTCGTGGCCCTTGAGGCCGACGCGCTCGATCATCTCGCCGACGCGGCGCTTGATGTCGGCGGCCGATTTCTTGCGCACCTTGAGTGGGAAGGCGATGTTGGCTTCAACGCTCATATGCGGGAACAGCGCGTAGCCCTGGAACACCATGCCGGCGGCACGTTGCTCGGCCGGCCGGTCGGTGATGTCGACCCCGTCGCTGAACAGCTTGCCTTCGGTCGGCTGCACGAAGCCGGCAAGGATCATCAGGAAGGTGGTCTTGCCCGAACCGGACGGCCCGAGCAGGGTCAGGAACTCGCCACGGCCGATATCGAGCGACAGATTGTCCAGCGCACGGAACGAGCCGAAGCTCTTGCCGATCCCGATTGCCTTGATCTCTGCGGCACGGCCGGGTTGCTGCATACTGCCCTTTCCCTAACGCTTGTCGAAATCGTAGGCAGGGTGCCGGCTCACCGCAACCGAATAGTTTTCGCGTGATCGGCAAATTCCATTCATCTATGGCGAGATGTCGCCACCTGCCTCAATACGGCAGAATGCGGTTCTCCTGGAGTTTCGACCGCAGCCATCCTGCGAACGCTTCGAGCACCGGATGCGAAGCCTTGGCGTGTTCGGAGACCAGGAAATAGGAACGCGGCGACTTGATCGCGATGTCGAACGGCCTGACCAGCCGGCCCTCGCTCAGCGCCCGCCGGCTGGTCAGTTCGTCGCCCATGGCGATGCCCTGGCCGGCAATCGCCGCCGAAAAGACGAGGTTCATGTCCGAAAAGAAGATGCCGCCCTCAATGTCGGGGTTTTCCACCTTGGACAGCGCCAGCCAGCGCGCCCAATCCTCGGTGTCATCGAGATGCAGCAGGTTGGCGCGCAGAACGTCCGACGGCCGGGAGAAACCGCCGACCTTGTTGAGCAGCGTCGGGCTGCAGAGCGGCGTGAACGAGATTTCGCAGAGCGGCTCGACCGCCCGGTTCGGCCAATTGCCGACACCAAACGCAATGAAGGCATCGGCATCGGCATTGCTGACATCGTCGAGCCGGCGCGGCGTCAGGATGCGCAGCGCCACGTCAGGATACATCTGCCGGAACTCGCCGATATGGGTGCACAAGAACAGCGAGGCGAAGCCGGGCGTGCAACTGACGGCGAACGAGCCGCCGACTCCGGTGCCGGCATCGCGCGTCACCGCGTCGCCCAGAACGGTGAGCGCCTTGCGCACATCGCTGGCGTAGCGCTGGCCGCGCGGCGTCAGCGCCACGCCCTTGCCGATGCGTTCGAGCAGGTCGAAGCCGAGGTCGCGCTCCAGCAGGCGAAGCTGATGGCTAACAGCGCTGCGGGTCAGGTGCAACTCGTCGGCGGCGCGCCAGACGCTGCCGTGCCGGGCGAAGCTGTCGAGCGCACGCAGCGCTTGTGTCGATGGTATACGCAAGGAGCCTCAGGTGAACCGAATTTGCACGAACCGGGAAAACATATCACTTTTTAGCGACCCGCTTCACTGCTTTCTTCTCATGCCATGGAGAAACCGGTGGCCACCTCGGCGCAAGCAACCGCCCTTGCCTGTCTCGACGGCATCCAGCCGTTGTTGTCCGCGTGGACACGCACCATCTTCGATTTCGGCGAGACCGCGTGGCGGGAGTATCAATCAGCCGCCTGGTATGTCGAGCGGCTGAAACTCGAAGGCTTTTCCGTCGAAGAAGGCTCCGGCGGCATGCCGACCGCCTTCTGCGCGCATTGGACCAACGGTCCCGGCCCGACCATCGGCATGTACGCCGAATACGACGCGGTGCCGGGCAATTGCCAGGATGCCGCTACGGTCGAGCGTCCGCGCCGGGGACTTGGCAACCAGGCCGGCGGCCACACCGACCCGCATTCCGGCCTCGGGATTTCGAGCCTCGGCGGGCTGCTGGCGACCAAGGCGGCGATGCAGCGCCGCGGCATATCAGGCACGCTGCGCTTCACCGGCGAGCCGGCGGAAAAGGTGCGCGGGTCAAAGCCGATCCATGCCGCCAAGGGCTATTATGACGGCCTTGCCGGCATGATCTCCTTTCATCCGTTCTACATGCTGCCGCTCTGCAACACGGCGCGCTGGGACACGCATTGCGGCGCGGCCTACGCGATGATCTATCGCTTCATCTGCGACCAACCGGAGCGCTGGGCGCTGGCTGCGGGTGCTGCACCCATTCCGCAAGCACATTCGGCGGCGCGCGCCCCCGGCGCCAACGACGCATTGATGATGATGTACATGGCCTCCAAGGCTCTGCGCGATTCCATGCTGCCGCACCAGGGCGGCTGGTCGATCAGCGAAGCGATCCTGACGGCGGGGCAAGCAACCGCCGACAATTTGCCGGCGGGGCTGGCCGAGATACAGTACATGATCCGCGTGCCGACGCTTGCCATGGCCGAGCAGGTCACCACGGTGCTCGACCGCAATGCCGAGGCCGCTGCCGGCATGAGCGGCTGCCGCCATGAGCGGCATTGGGTGTCGAAGTCACGACCGGGACTTGCCAATCATGCCATGGCCGAAATCGCCTATGAAGCGCTGTCGACGGCTGGGCCGCCGCGCTGGGACGAGGACGCCAAGGCAGTTGCCCGCGAAATACAGGTCAATGCCGGGCGCATGGCGAGCGACGAGCCGTTCATCGAAGAGCTAGAGCGCTTGATCGAGCCGCAGGCGGCGGAAGCGATCCTGCGCCGCGATCTGCCGCCCTCGCAAGTCAATTCGACCTCCGACGATTACACCGACATGAGCTGGCATACGCCGACGGCGCGGTTCTATGTCGCCCGCCCGGCGCTGCGTTCGGAGACCGGCTACCCCTATCCGGCATGGGTGATGAATGCGCTGGGCGGCATTTCGGCGACGATCGACCCGATGGTCATCTGCGCGTCCAAGACGGTCGCGCTGGCGGCGCTCCGCCTGCTGGAAGACCAGACCGCCCGCGATGCGGCGATGAATGAATTCGTCGCCCGTACCGGCGGCGGAATCGGTGGTTCGAACTGGATTGCGCCGCTCTGCGACTACGAGCCGCCGATTGGGTTTCGTTGGCCCGAATATGTCACCACCCCGCGCGGACGCGACTGGTGGATACCGAGCAATCAGACACCCCAAACCACCTCACGAGGAGCATCCCATGACCGTTCATGACCGCATTGTCGCCGAGCCGTTTTCGCTGCAGCGCCGCAACCCCGCCGGCGGCACCAAGCCGCTGACCGCCTGGGGTTTTGCCAACGAGACCGACGTGCTGACCGACGTCCTGCTTGGCTCACCCAATTTCCTGCGCCATCTGGCGACCAGTTCGCTGTCGCGAAAGCATCTGCGCGAGGCGCCCTGCAACGTCCAGATCGCCCAGGCCCAGCACAAGGACCTGGTCGCCGCCTACGAGCATTTCGGCGTCAACATCCACTGGCACGAGCCGACGCCTGAGCTGCCGATGCAGGTCTATTCCCGCGATTCCAGCGTCATGACGCCCTACGGCGCCTTCATTACCGCCATGGCCAACTGGTGGCGGCGCGGCGAGAACTATGCCGCGATCCGCACCTACGAAAAGCTCGGCATCCCGATCTACGACATGGTCACCGCAGGCACGTTCGAGGGCGGTGACTTCAACGTCATCGAGGACGGCGTCGTGCTGATCGGCTGCGGCGGCGCGCGTACGCAGGAGGAAGGTGCGCGCCAGGTACAGGCCTGGTTCGACAAGGAGGGTTGGGAAACCCGCATCGCCTTCATCGACGAGTATTATGTTCATATCGACCTGATGGTGGTGCCGATCGCCGAGAAACTGACCGCTGTCTGCCTCGCCTGCACCGAACCCGGCATTGTCGACTGGTTGAAGGGCAAGGGCCACGAGATCATCGACGTGCCGTTCCAGGATACGATGGCGCTGGGCTGCAACTTCATGTCGCTGGGCAGGGACCGGGTGATCGCGCCGACCTCCAGCCAGGCGCTGATCGGTCAGCTCAAGGCGCGCGGCTTCGAGGTCGCGGCCGTCGACATGAGCGAGATCTCGAAGACCGGCGGCGGCATCCACTGCATGGCGCAGGCGCTGAAGCGCGAACCGGCCTGAGGAGTGGGATAGCGCTACGCTGCTTCGCTCACATTCGCATCAGCATGATCGGCATCCTGGCGGCCGAGGGTGCAAGGTCGCGCGCGCAAAACGGCTGAGATCGCCGGCTGGCGGCACCATGTGCCCCGCTGGCGAGTCGCAACGCTGGCCGACGCGAAACTTGCGCGATAGCTAATATAAGCGCACAGTAAAAACGTCTTTTGGGAGAGGACAGCTCATCTGCAAATCGGGAGGAAACCATGAACACCATGAGCCTCACCACGCTTGAACGCGGAAAAACGACAATCGACGCCGCAGCCCTGGAAGCGTTTTCGGCACAATTGCGCGGCAAAATGCTGAGCGAAGGCGATGCCGCGTACGACGAAGCACGGACCGTCTGGAATGCCACGGTCGACCGGCTGCCCGGGCTGATCGTGTGCTGCGTCGGCGCTTCCGATGTCATCAGTGCCGTGAATTTCGCCAGGGAGAACAGGCTTCTCGTCTCCGTGCGCGGCGGCGGCCACAACATTGCCGGAAGTGCGGTCTGCGATGGTGGCCTGATGATTGATCTGTCGTTGATGAAGTCGGTGCGGGTCGATGTCGCGGCGCGGCGGGCATGGGTCGGGCCTGGCGCGACGCTTGCCGATGTCGACAAGGAAACGCAGGCCTTCGGGCTGGTGGTGCCGACCGGAATCAACTCGACCACCGGCATATCCGGCCTGACGCTGGGTGGCGGCTTCGGCTGGATCACCCGCAAATTCGGCCTGACCATCGACAATCTTGCCTCCGCCGATGTGGTCACCGCCGACGGCAAATTGCTCCGGGCCAGCAAGACTGAAAATCCCGATTTATTCTGGGCGCTGCGCGGCGGCGGCGGCAATTTCGGCGTCGTCACGGCATTCGAGTTCCATCTCCATGAGTTTGGACCGCAAGTGCTGGCAGGGCTTGTCGTCCATCCCTTCGCCGATGCCGAAAAGGTGCTGCGGGAGTATCGCAAGGCGCTCGAAACCGCTCCTGACGAGTTGACCTGCTGGGTAGTCATGCGGCAGGCGCCGCCGCTGCCCTTCCTGCCCGCGGAATGGCATGGCAAGGAGGTTCTGGTTCTGGCCATGTGCTATTGCGGCGATATTGAGACGGGCGAAAAGGCGACGCAGAAACTTCGAGCCATCGGCACGCCGATTGCCGATGTCGTGGGCCCCAGCCCGTTCACCGGCTGGCAGCAGGCATTCGACCCCCTGCTCACGCCCGGCGCCCGCAACTACTGGAAGAGCCATGACTTCACCGAGTTTTCCGAGGAGGCGGCTGCGGTCGTCAGGGGGGCAATAGCCAAGCTGCCGGGACCCGAGTGCGAGATATTTATCGGCCATGTCGGCGGCGCGGCAGGTCGTGTCAAGGCAGACGCAACGGCGTTCCCACAGCGCAGTTCGCATTTCGTCATGAACGTTCACGCCCGCTGGCGCGAACCCACGATGGACAAGGCTTGCACCGACTGGGCTCGTTCAATCTACGAGGCGGCCAAACCTTATGCCGCCGGCACCGCCTATGTGAACTTCATGCCGGAGGACGAGGTTGACCGGGTCGAAGCGGCCTATGGTGGCAATCATCGACGGCTTCTGGAAATCAAGCAGCGCTACGACCCGCTGAACCTGTTCCGCATGAACCAGAATTTGCGTCCGAAAGAAAGCTTGCGAGCCGCATGAGGCGCGCCGTGCTGCAGTGAAAAAGCTCACGCCTCCGCTGGAGGCGCGGGCACATGCTGTTGGCGCCGGGCTGTATTCTTGGGCCGGCCCATCAGCAACAAACCCAATACTGTGTCTTCGCCGCCCTTGTGAGTGCTGGAAAAATGGAGGAATAGTCTCCCGGAATGCATCGCCCTGAAATTGCCGGTTTGCGGTTCTCAGGTCGTGCAATTGCTAGCCGGATTCCGAATGGCCAGTCCCGAACCGCGCAAAAGAAGAGGTCCGATCGCCGCTCGGCTGCTGGCGCTCGATGCGTGGATCGATTCCTCGCTCTATGAGATCGGCTTCAAGGCGCGCCAGTTCTGGGAATCAGCGACGATCTTCTCGCGGCGCTTCCGCGTCAACGGCTGGCGCCGTGGCATCATCGAACTGTTGAGCGAAGGTTTCACGCTCGGCGCCGTCGGCATCGTGGTGATGCTGGCGCTGGCCATTCCGGCTTTCCAGGACACGGCCGGCGACTGGCGCGCCCAGGGCGACTTCGCCGTCACCTTCCTTGACCGCTACGGCAACGAGATCGGCCAGCGCGGCATCATCCAGCGCGATTCCGTGCCGGTCGACGAGATGCCCGATCACGTCATCAAGGCGGTGCTTGCCACCGAGGACCGTCGCTTCTTCGATCACTACGGCATCGATGTGCTCGGCCTGTCGCGCGCGATCTTCGAGAATGTGCGGGCGAACTCCGTCGTCCAGGGCGGATCGAGCATCACCCAGCAGTTGGCCAAGAACCTGTTCCTCACCAATGAGCGCACGCTGGAGCGCAAGATCAAGGAAGCCTTCCTGTCGCTGTGGCTCGAGGCCAATCTGTCGAAGAAGGAGATCCTGCAGCTCTATCTCGACCGCGCCTATATGGGCGGCGGCACGTTCGGCATCGAGGCTGCCGCCGACTTCTATTTCGGCAAGAGCGTCAAGGACCTGAACCTGGCCGAGGCGGCGATGCTGGCCGGCCTGTTCAAGGCGCCGACCAAATATGCGCCGCACATCAACCTGCCGGCGGCGCGCGCGCGCGCCAATGTGGTGCTGTCCAACCTTGTGGATGCCGGCTTCATGACCGAAGGCCAGGTCCTGCAGGCCAGGCTGCATCCGGCCGATGTCGTCGACCGCGGCGAACAGAAAAGCCCTGACTATTATCTCGACTGGGCGTTCGACGAGGTCAAGAAGATCGCCAAACCTGGCCAGCACTCGCTTCTCGCCCACACCACCTTTGACGCCAACATCCAGAAGGCGGCGGAAGAATCGGTGGAGTTCCACCTGCGCCAGTTCGGCAAGGAGTACAACGTCACCGAAGGTGCCGTCGTCGTCATCGAGACCAATGGCGCCGTGCGCGCCATCGTCGGCGGCCGCGACTATGGTGCCAGCCAGTTCAACCGCGCCACCAAGGCGCTGCGCCAGACCGGCTCATCATTCAAGCCCTATGTCTACGCAACCGCGATGGAACACGGCTTCACCCCCAACTCCATCATTTCCGGCGGCCCGATCAGCTGGGGCAGCTGGTCGCCGCACAATTACAACGGCGGGTCGGCCGGCAACGTCACGTTGATCATGGCAATGGCCAAGTCGATCAACACCGTACCGGTGCGGCTGGCCAAGGATCATCTCGGCATCGGCCCGATCAAGGCCATGGCCGAGGCGATGGGCGTGGAATCGCCGATCGAAGCACATAAGACGATGGTGCTGGGCACCTCGAGCATGACGGTGATGGACCAGGCGACGGGCTACAGCGTGTTCGCCGACAACGGCTTCGTCGGCTCCCGGCACGGCATCAGCCAACTCGTCACCCGCACCGGCGAGGTGGTCTATGATTTCGCCAAGGACGCGCCGCCGCCACACCGGGTGCTGTCCGAGCAGGCGCTCAAATCGATGAACACCATGCTGGCCGCAGTGCCGGTGATGGGTACGGCGCGGCGAGCCCAACTTCCCAACATCGTCGTCGCCGGCAAGACAGGCACCACGCAGTCCTACCGCGACGCCTGGTTTGTCGGCTTCACCGGCAACTACACGGCGGCGGTATGGATGGGCAATGACGACTTCACGCCGACCAAGAACATGACCGGTGGCTCACTGCCGGCGATGGTGTGGCAGCGACTGATGGTCTACGCGCACCAGAACATCGACCTCAAGCCGATCCCTGGCATCGACAAGCCCTTCGTCGATGAGGAGATCGCCGCCAAGGCCGAGGAAGCACAGAAGAAGAGCGACGATCAGGCGGCGGCCGATGCAGCAGCCGAACGGCCGCCGGTGCTGTCCAGCCGCACGACCCAGACGCTGCGGGACATGACCAGGCTGTTCCAGTCGGCGCCCGTCCTCAGTACGCCGCAACCGCCGGAGACGCTGTCGGCGCTGTGATTGGCGCCGAGACAGTTGAGGGGGTGATGGCCGGATCACCGCCATTGCCAAGCTGGAACACCCCTCATCCGACCGAGCTTCGCTCGGCCACCTTCTCCCGCAAGGGGAGGAGGGAGAGCCGTCTGCAATTCTACGTCGGCCCGCTTGCCACAAGGCCCCACGCCGCGATATCCCCGAGCGGCAACTCTTCGTGTTCCCGGCCCCTCATGCTCAAAACTGCCTTCCTGACGCTGCTTTCGCTTGCCATAGCCATCGTCGGCGGTGGCGGCAGCGTCTGGTATGCGCTGAAAATCCAGGATGGCGTCGGCGCCATCAGGATCGGCCAATGGACGGCCTTTCCCGATATCGGCACACCGGCCGCCGATCCCTATTCCAAGGCCCGAGTGGCGCGCGAGGGTGTGCTTGCGCTCGGCCGCGCCGAGGGGCTGTCCTTCGTCGCCGAGCGAGACGCGGCCGGCGCCGAGCTCAAGCGCGAATGCACCTACACAATCGAGGGTGATTTTCCGACGGCACGGTTCTGGACGCTTTATGCCGCCGACCAGTCGCTCGGCGTGGTCGAAACCGGCAAACCCCGGCTGGCGGCGCTGCAATCCTACGGGGTGGTGCGCCAGCCCGACAATTCGGTGATCATTTCAGCCGGCCATCACCCGATGCCGGGCAATTGGCTGCTGACAGACGGCTTCGGCAGGATGTATTTCGTGCTGACCTTCTACGACACGCCAATCGCCAGCAGCACCGGCCTGTCGGACGTCTCGCTGCCGCATATCGTCAAGGTCGGCTGCAATGCGTAGTTTTTACGCTGCGATGCGCGGACTTCTGCATGCCGTCCTGCTCGGTCTGCTCGGCGCCGGCATCGTGCACATCGCCGTGCTGCTGCTGGTGCCCGAGTTTTCCGAACGCGATGCCTGGTCGCGGCTGTCCATGGCGTCGGATCTCTACAAGATGACGCGGCTCGATGCGGAGGCCGGTGGCGCGCCCGTGGTGAAATCCGTCGACCCGCTGTTTTACGCGACGGCCTGCCGGTTCGATCTGGGCGAAGGCATGGTCCGCGTCAAGGCACCTGGGCATGTCCCGTTCTGGTCGGTGTCGGTCTATGACCGCAGCGGCCACAACATCTATTCCTTCAACGACCACACAGCGACCGTGGGCGTTCTGGATGCCGTCGTGCTGACGCCGGCGCAGATGATCGACGTGCGCAAGGATCTTCCCGAGGATCTTCAAGGAGCGATCTTCGTCGAAGCGCCGATCGAGGAAGGCATCTTCGTCATCCGCGCCTTCGTGCCCGACAGCAGCTGGAAGCCGATCGTGTCGCGCTTCTTCGAACAGAGTTCCTGCGAGTTGCAGGACTTCTAGAGCGTGTCGCGTCTGAACGGATTCAGACGACCCGCTTTGGATCTTTGTTTTTATGCATGTCGTTCTCCCAAAACCGAGGTCACTTTTGGGCGACATGCACTAGACATGACCCCGGACCAAAGGTCCGTGGCCGCCGAAACTCAGTGGTGCGGGACCGGTTTTGTTCCTGGCGAGCCCGGCTTGTCGGGATCGATCGGCCGCACTTCGCCGGCATGCGGCCGCTCGTAACGGATGCCGGGAAAGATGATCACTGCCGCCGGCATTTCGGCGGTTTGCTTTACTCTGGTGTTTGGTGCCGTACGCGGCACGAAAGACAGTACCATGCCCATGGTTCGCGCATTCCTCTCGGTTTCCCCGGAGCACAACGCAACGCCTCCAAATGTCATTAAGGCCCGCAGAGGGTTAACGGAACGCTAACGGATCGTCGCTAACTTGAACTTTGTTCTTGGCACTCTCGGAACCGGCACGGTCCCGGTCGAGCGTCGTCAAGGTTGTGTCGAGTACGGGCGTATCCTTCGTGTCATCTTCGGACTTCAGGCAAATCGCGGTGCGAAAAGACTCGGGAAAGGCCGAAAGGCTGTTCCGCGCCGCGGTGTCGGCATTCTGCTCGCTCACCCGCCCATCACGCCGCGAGATCGGTCAACTCGAAGACCTGACGCTGCCGCTGTTCAATGACGTGTCCGTCGAATCTCGCCGTTACGTGGCAGCCGCCCTTTCCGAATGCGAATACGCCCCCGCCGCCCTGGTGCGCCGTCTTTGCGAGGAACCGGTCGACATTGCCGCGCCGCTGCTCATCCGCTCACGCGCCGTCAGCGACATCGATCTCATCGCGCTGATCGGGCGACATGGCCTGCCGCATGCGCGTGCCATCGCCCGCCGCAAGGGCTTGAACCCGACCATTGCTGATCTGATCAGGGCCCTTGAGAGGCCAACCCTGGTGCGTGCGCCGCAGCCGGATGCGAACGCCGCCGCGGCAGACAAGATCGCGCCAGCGAGCACGGAAACCGCCTCTGACGAGCCCGCCCGGGAACAGGCACTCGGCATCGCGGCCGAGAATGCACGGCGCAGGCTGCGCTCGATGATGCGCACGGGCGACGAGGCGGCAGCGACGAACGCCGATCCTTTCAAAGGCGCCGACACCTATGTGAAATTGCGCGAGACAGCGCTGACGGGAAACGCCGCGTTCTTCCAGACCGCGCTCGCCGATGCACTCGATATCGATTTCGAGATCGCGCGATCGCTCACCGCCAACCAGAATTATGCCTCGCTGCTTGCCGCCTTGCGCTCGCTCGACCTTAGCGAAGACAGGGCCTTCCTGATCACGGTTGCCGTCTATCCCGGCCAGTTCCCGCATCCGCAGGCTATCCGCACCTTCCTCGACCGCTACCGGCTGCTGCATCGTGAAGCGGCCCAGGACAAGATGCGGTTGTGGCGGGCGGAAACCCTTTCAAGGGTGGTTCGCGGCGCAGCACCTGCCAACAGCGATACACGCACCGCCTTGAACAGCGACGATGCGACGGCTTCGTCCGGCCTCAGGGCGTCTTCACGGAAATAAGCTCCTCGACGGGCACGGTGCCGGCCTCGATCTCGACCACCCAGATGTCAGGATCGAATTTTTTTTCCCTTTCCAGCCTGGCGTCGAGCACAGCGGCATCGTCGCCTGCTCCGAGCAGAGTGAAAAACCGGTCGTCGGGCTTGGCCGAATCATAGCTTGTCTGCGGCGCCGGCCCGAACAGGGCAACCTCGCCCAGCCTGCCCCGCGCCAGGACGAACACAGCGCCGGCCTCGGTCGCGCCGCGCTTGACCACGGCGGCAAATCCCCCGGCGCCGAAAACCCGGCGCAACAGGGCCGAGACCCACAGATCCGATGTGACGCGCATGAGAGAGCTCCCCAAACTGCGGGTTCTCTATCGATATTTCCGCCGCTGGGCGAGCCGTCGTTTCAGCCGTCAGTTGGTCAGGCCGATCTCGCGCATCTTGACGTAGACGATCTCATCGGGCTCGCCGGTCTGCGGCAGCCCGAACAGCGACTGGAATTCCTTGATCGCCGCCTTGGTGCGCGCGCCGACGACACCATCCAGCTGCATGTCGTCATTGCCGAACGCCTTGAGCCCGGCCTGGATCTTGACGATGCGGGCATCGGGCGCTTGCGTCTCGGCATCCGCCTGCCCGGAATTTGTCTGTCCTGAACCTGTCTGCAAAGACACCGGAACGGCGGCCGGCATATCCGGGCGCGGCTGCGGCCTGGGTACGACGGAAGCGGTTTTCGGCGTCGCGCCCAGTTGATCGAGCAGAAGCGCGTCGATCTCGCCGGACGCGTTGAGCCCGACCTTCTGCTGATAGTCCTGGATGGCCTTGCGGGTGTTGGGTCCGGAAATGCCGTCGACCGTTCCCGAATAGAAATCAAGATCCTTCAATATGCCTTGCACCTGCTCGACAACCGGATCGCCCTTGATCGGTGCCGGCGCGCCGGATGGCCGCACGATGTTAAACGTCGTTTCCGGCTCGTCGGGCGCCGCGTGCGGAAAGCCCGCAATGCTGCGGGTCGCGAAGAATGCGCCGGCATGCGGGAAAGGCTGGTACCACAAGGCATTTGCAGAGACGTAGAACAGCGTCACCAGGAATGCCGTCGAGCCGCCCACCAGGACAGGGTTGCGCGAGATCATGCCGCCGACGGCGACAGCGCCGTCCTGAAAGGCGTTGCTGCGGCGCTTGACTGCCTTAGCCTGTTTTGCGGAGCGAGCCATTTCTGTCCCCTTTCGCCATCGCTACAGGCATGGTCAGCACGCCGGCCTTCTCCGCCTGATGCCCCTTCGGACCGTTCACCGGCAGGCTGATGGTCACCGTGGTGCCCTCGCCCGGCATGCTTTCGATGGACATCGTGCCTTCGTGCAGCGCCACAAGGCCCTTGACCAGTGAAAGGCCAAGACCAGTCCCCTCGAAACGGCGGGTATAGTCGTTCTGGATCTGCATGAAGGGCTTGCCGAGATTGGCGAAATCCTCCTCGGCGATGCCGATGCCGGTATCCCTGACCCAGAAATGGAGGCGCGAACCGATCCGCTTGGCACAGACGACGACGTCGCCGCCGTCGGGGGTGAACTTGATCGCATTGGAGACCAGGTTGATCAGCATCTGCTGCACGGCGCGCTGGTCGGCATTGATGTCGCCGGCGTCCGGCGCGATCTGCGCCCGCAGATCGATGTTCTTGGCCTGCGCCTGCAGCTGCATCATCGACTGGCACATGTCGACCGCTTCCGCGAACCGGAACGGCTCCGGCTCGGTTGCATAAACGCCCGATTCAATCCTGGACACGTCGAGTATCGAGGTTACGACGGCGAGCAGATGCTGGCCCGAATCCCTCACCAGGCCGACATATTCCTTCTGGCGCGGATCCTTGAAGCCGCCGAACATCTCATGCAGCAGCATATCCGAGAAGCCGATGATGGCATTCAACGGCGTGCGCAGTTCGTGGCTGACCACCGCCAGGAAGCGGCCCTTCGCCACTTCGGCGGATGCGGCCGCCTCATTGGCCGCCGCGAGATCCTCGCGCAACCGGGCGATCTCGTCATTCTCGCGCAGGACGAGCGTAAAGACGTCACCCTGTTCCTCACCGCGCACCAGATCAAGCGAGAACGGGCGGTAATTGTCGGCCGTCAGGCTATTGCCGTTCTGAGGCAGGCGGATGCGCAATTCGAGCCGGCGCGACAGCGCACCGTCGCGCATGTCGGCCATTGCGCTGAGATAGGAAACGCGATCCGACAGATGGACGCGATCGAAGAGGCCGTTTCCGGACAGCAGTTCGGGCGGCAGTTTCAAAAGCGTGCGCGCTTTCGGCGACGCGTCTAGGACCTCGCCATGGCGGGCGACCCGCAAGACCACCGCATCGATGATTTCTTCGAGCCGGTCGGCAGAGTCGACCACAGCCGCGTCGGCCGTGTTTTGAAACGCCGATGCACGCGGCATCAGCGTAAGCGCCCACGCCAACGGCACCAGCCAGTGCCACGCCGCGATCTGCGCTCCTGCGAACGGAAATACGGTTCCAGCCAAAGGCTGAGCCAGGATGGCGACAGCGGCCGACACGGCTCCCCACAGTGCTGCACGTCGCGAGCCGCCGATCCACCAGGCTTCGAAAGGCAGCGCCAGGACAAGCATGGCGACAGGCGAACCCAACCCGCCCGCGGCGGCAATGAGACTGCCGAGAGAAATGCCGGCCAGCATCAGGGCGAGCCCACTCACCATCGCTATCTTGCCGGTCGCCGCCACCAGCAAGGCGACGAACCAGCACAGGCCAAAGGCGGCGAAGATGGCGGCCATGGTGACGGCAACGCCCATGCCTGAAGTGACCAGGGTGACCGCGGCGCCGGCGGCAAAGAAAGGAGCGGCGAGCATGACGCCGATGAAACGGCGCTGGCGCTCGCGGTCGCTCCGCCCAAGGATGGACGGATGGACCATACGTTCGCAACCGGCAGAAATCGCGCCAGGCAATTCAACGTATCTGGCCTTGATTGAACTCAACTCAACGCACTCGCACTTGTCGTGGACAGCTCTGCTTTGCAGATGGTTCTGGTTGGCTTTGAAACTGGCATCCAGCGTTTAAGGAATGGATAAGGCAAGGCCGACCAAGGCCCTGGCCTGCGGCAAATATTGGGATGCCGGCCGCCGAAAGCACGGGCAAATGCAGCCATAGTAAACGGAGAGTTATCCGGCGACGGCACCTATCGGACAGGCGCACACGGCACCCGGACTTCCACATTCCAAGAAAAATACAGGAAAATCATGGGGATGTATGGTTATTTGTTGTTAAGGAAAATCACTGGCAATTGAGACAAATCGATTGCAGAACGCTTCGTTTCGAATTTGCCTAAAATTTGCGGAAAATTCTCTCTTTGCCCGCAAGCCGTCCTTTGCGCCTGTGTGCCAAGATCCTGCCTACAAAAGAGGACATGCCATATGGATGCATGATCCGGTCACGACGAGAGGGCAAGGGCATGGTCTTCCTCATAAGAATGGCTTTCTGGTTTTCGCTGGTGCTGCTGGCGCTGCCGCTGGCTGTCGGCCCCGATGAATCGGGCCGCGAAAGCGTCGGGCCGATCCAGGCCTTGTTTGCGGCACGCGAAGCGGTTGGCGATATCGCCGGCATTTGCGAACGCAAGCCCGATGTCTGCGAGACTGGCAAGTCGGCAATGCACACCATCACCGCCCGCGCCAAGGAGACCGCCAAGATCGCGGCAGCGATGATGGACGACAAGTCCGCCGCCGGCCCCGACACGTCGACGATGACCGGCAGCCTGCCCGAAGAAATCGTCTTGCCCGAGACCGTCAACCTGCCGCCTCAGAATTAAGCCGCTTCGACGGCGCACCGCGGGCTGTCTGCCCTCTCGACGCCCGCGGTGTCCTTGTTTTTCCGTGACGCGGAGCCGCCGCGTGACTATATCCGGCATTATGACCACCACGATCCAGACGATCCGCGACGATTTTTCGTTCCTCGAGGAATGGGAAGACCGCTATCGCTATGTCATCGAACTCGGCGAGGCGCTGCCGCCATTTCCCGACGAGCAGCGCAGCGCCGCCAACAAGGTGCCGGGATGCGTCAGTCAGGTCTGGTTGACCACCGAACGCGGGGCTGGAGCCGACCCAGTCATCACCTTCACGGGCGATTCGGACGCTCACATCGTGCGTGGACTGGTTGCGATCATGCTGGCGCTGTTTTCCGGCAGGACCGCCAGCGAAATCCAGCAGACCGATGCGGAAGCGACATTGAAAGAACTCGGCCTCGACGAACATCTGTCGCCGCAGCGCGCCAACGGCCTTCGCTCGATGGTCAAGCGCATCAAGCGCGACGCCGAGGCAGCGCTCAAGCAGACCGCCTGACACCTTCATACCGGATCCGCGCCTCGCGGCGCAAAAATCAAACGGCGCCCGAAGGCGCCGTTGATGTCGATCCGATCTGGCTTATTTTGACGCAATTCCCAAGGGAGAGCTCTATGCGCTTTCCCGGGAAAACCGTTTCACTTTTCCTTGAATTGCTCTGGCAGCGATTACCGCGCTTTGCGCTTGCGGCCGAGGCCCATCTTCTTGGCAAGCTGTGACCGGGCAGCCGCATAGTTGGGTGCAACCATCGGATAGGTCGGGTCAAGGTTCCACTTTTCGCGATACTGGTCCGGTGTCAGGTCATAGTGGGTCATCAAATGGCGCTTCAGCGACTTGAACTTCTTGCCGTCTTCAAGGCAGACGATGTAGTCGTCATGAACCGACCGCTTCGGGTTGACCGCCGGCTTCTGCTTGTCGGCAGGCGGCTGTTCGGCGGTTCCGCCCACACGCCCGAGCGCAGCATGGACATCGGATATCAGGTTCGGCAATTCGCCGACCGGCACGGGATTGTTACTGACATAGGCGGCCACCACATCGGCGGTCAATTCGATCAGCGCATCGCTGTTTCTGGAAGGTGTTTCGACAATATCCATGGTCTTCGGGCCCCAACAAGAGTTACATCGATCTGCGCCCTTTTTTACAAGCAGGGCATCGCACGAATTTTGTGCAGGTAGAGTTTCTACGATTCGTGTCGCGGGCACATCAATGAGCGCCCAGACCAAGTAAGTCAATTCGGCCCTTACGCTATATTGAACGATATTGATCAATTATTCCGCGATCAGCTTCAATCTTTCGTGCATTGTGTAATTTATCGATATTTCGTGCGCTCGCCGGCAACGGCTGACGCAACGTCAGCTCACCGTTACATTCGCGGCATCTCACGAAATGGGTTTTAATGTTTGATTTTGCTTGGCTATCGCCGGGCAATATTGGTTGTTCGCATTCGTCCACAAAACCACAGGTTGCCGCGGTCATACGTAAGCAATCAGGCGACATGCCTGTCATCCTGCGGATCGGCTGATTGCTGCCGGATCAATCAATGCGGCGTGATGTATTTACCATACGCCCAGCCGGTGACGAATTTGCCGTTCTGGGCCGGATCATGCCAGACTTCGCACCAGCGAAAACGAATCTTTTGTTCCTGCTTCCATGCCGGCTGGTTGGCGATGTCGAGCAGGTTAATTCCGCCGGTGCATCGCCCGGTCATCTGCAGAACGGTCCCGTTCGGATATGCGGCCTGCTTCTGGGATGCGCCCGAAGGGTATTTGCGCACATTGAGCGTGTCGCCGAACGGCACATTGGCCACTTGCCAAGCCGCAAATACGGTCGCATGAGACTGGCCGGCAAAGGCCAGAGTTAGTGAAGCAACGGCGAAAGCCGCAGCAGTCCGAGGCCAAATAGTCATCATCTCTCCTCCCGGCTCATCTCCTGGAGCCGACACAATCCATACGCTGTGGCTCTTGAACCTGCCCTGAGCGGCGTGTTCATTCGCCGTTCAAGATATTTCTCCATTTGAGATGGTCCATTCAAGATACTGGCCTATTCAAGATACTGGCCCGTTCAAGATACTGCAAAGCGAGACGCAATGACCAAGACATCCATATTTCCGATCGTCAGCCCGCCTACGCCCGAGAAGCGGCCGGTTTCCGACACGCATCACGGCATCACGCGAACCGACGACTATGCCTGGCTGCGGGCCGACAACTGGCAGGAAATGTTTCGCGACCCGTCATTGCTCGATACCGGGATCCGCGCAGAACTCGAGGCGGAGAATGCCTACCAATCAAAGCTGATGGCCGACACGGTCGAACTGCAAAAGCAGCTTTTCAAGGAGATGAAGGGCCGTATCAAGGAAGACGATTCTTCCGTACCGATGAAGGACGGACCCTATGCCTACGGCTCGTCCTTCAAGCTTGGTGGCGAGCAGCCGCGCTATTTCCGTATGCCGCGCGACGGCGGTGCCGAGCATATCCTGCTCGATGGTGACGCGGAGGCCGCGGGCGAGGCCTATTTCCGTCTTGGCGGCGTCGACCATTCGGCCGACCACGCAAGGCTGCTGTGGGCATTCGACGACAAGGGCTCCGAATTCTACACGCTTCGCGTGCGTGACCTTGCCGACGGCAGGGAGCTTGAGGACCAGATCCCCGACACCGGCGGTTCAGGTGTCTGGAACGCCGGCAATGACGGCTTCTTCTATACACGTCTCGATCCCAACCACCGCCCGTCGAAGGTGCTGTTCCATGCGCTTGGCGACAGCCCGCAAAGCGACCGGCTGATCTATGAGGAAACCGATCCCGGCTTCTTCATGAACGTCGACGGCACCCGCAGCAACGAGTGGATCATGATCGGCATCAACGATCACGAGACCTCGGAATACCGCCTGATGCGCGCCGACGATCCGTTTGCCGAACCGAAACTGGTGTCGCCGCGCGAGATTGGCCTTCAGTACGAGTTGGAAGAAGGCGGCGATATCTTCTTCATCCTGACCAATGCCGACGGCGCCAAGGACTTCAAGATCATGACGGCACCAGCGGGCGATCCCGTGCGCGCCAACTGGCAGGAACTGGTGCCGCACGAGCCCGGCCGGCTGATCCTGTCGGTGATCGGCTTCAGGGACCACATGGTCCGGCTCGAACGCAAGGAGGGCCTGCCGCGCATCGTCGTGCGCGACCGCAACAGCGGCGAGGAGCATCTTTTGTCCCTCGACGAGGAGGCCTTCTCGCTCGGCCTGTCGGGTTCCTATGAGTACGACACCGAGATCATGCGCTTTTCCTACTCGTCGATGACGACGCCGGCGCAGGTGTTCGACTACAATATGCGCACCCGCGAGCGGGTATTGCTGAAGACCCAGGAAGTGCCGTCCGGCCATGATGCGAACCACTATGTCACGCGGCGGCTGATGGCGCCGGCCAGCGATGGCGAACTGGTGCCGATCTCGCTTTTGCACCATCGCGACACGCCGCTGGACGGATCCGCACCTTGCCTGCTTTACGGCTACGGCTCCTATGGCATCACCGTGCCCGCCGCCTTCAACACCAACTGGTTCTCGCTGGTCGACCGTGGCTTCGTCTTCGCCATCGCTCACGTTCGCGGCGGCAAGGACAAGGGCTATGGCTGGTACGATGACGGCAAGCGGGAGAACAAGATGAACACGTTCACCGATTTCATCGCCGTCGCGCGCCATCTGGTGACGGAGCGTTACACGGCGCATGACCGTATCGTCGCCCAGGGCGGTTCGGCCGGCGGCATGCTGATGGGTGCCGTCGCCAACATGGCGCCGGATTGTTTCGGCGGCATCGTCGCCGAGGTTCCCTTCGTCGATGTCCTCACCACCATGCTCGATGCGACCCTGCCGCTGACGCCGCCGGAATGGCCCGAATGGGGCAACCCGATCGCGTCCGCCGACGACTACCGGACCATTGCCGCCTACTCGCCCTATGACAATGTCGCTGATCACGACTATCCGCCGATCCTGGCGCTGGCCGGTCTCACCGATCCGCGCGTCACCTATTGGGAACCGGCCAAATGGGTGGCCCGGCTGCGCGACCGCAAGAGCGGGGACAATCCGGTTCTGTTCAAGATCAACATGGATTCCGGCCATGCCGGTGCCTCCGGCCGGTTTTCGCGGCTGGAGGAGATCGCCTACACCTATTCCTTCGCGCTGAAGGTGATGGGTAAGGCGCAGCCTACGGGAGAAATCGACCGATGATCGATCTCGCTACACTGATTGCTTATGTCGCGGTTGTGCTCGGCTTCGTCTTCATCCCCGGCCCGGCCACGCTCCTTACCATAGCGCGGGCAACGAGTTCCGGAACCAAGGTTGGCATCGCGACCGGCGCCGGGATCGCTGTCGGCGACATCTTTCACACCGTCATGGCCATGATCGGCATATCGGCGATCATCGCCGCATCGGCGACGCTGTTCAGCGTCATAAAGTACATCGGCGCGGCCTACCTGGTTTATCTCGGCATTCGCGCGATCATGGAGAAAACACCAGCCGGCCCGGCTGCCGGCGCGCTTGCGATCTCTGCCGGGAAGGCGTTTCGACAGGCTGTCCTGACCGAAGTGCTCAACCCCAAGACCGCTCTGTTCTTTCTTGCCTTCCTGCCTCAGTTCGTGCGGCCTGAAAACGGGACGGTGATGCTTCAGATGACCGTGTTGGGGGCCATCTTCGTCGTACTGGGCCTTTTCAGCACGGTCGTCTTTGCCGTGAGCGCTGGCCGGCTCGGCACGTTCCTGCGCCGAAATCCGTCGGTGTTACGATGGCAGGGCAAAGTTGTCGGCGGCATCTACTGCGCTTTGGGCGTCCGTCTGGCGCTGCAGCAACGCTGACTCCAGACGATGATCGACGCGCCTTCCGAAGAGGCTGCGTGATCAGGGCTTTTTAGGTTCCCGTTGCTCATTTTCACTCGCAATTGCGATGACCGCGCGCTACCCAGTGCGCGGTTTTTCCCGGCCCGACAGCCTCCAATCGCGTAAAGGTCCATTATGCTGCTCGTCGACGTCTATCTCGACAAATCGCCTATCCAGGGAATCGGCGTCTTTGCCAAGAACCACATTCCTCGCGGCACTCTGATCTGGAAGCTGGACCCAAGGTTCGATCGGCTCATCGAGGTCGAGACTTATGAACGTGCGGCCGGTCCGGTGAAGAGCTATCTCGATCGCTACTCCTATCCCGACCGCCGCGATCCGAACTACATCGTCTTCGAAGCCGACGACGCGCGCTACATGAACCATGCCGACGAGCCGAACTGCGACGTCTCCTCACCGGAGGAGAGCTTTGCGCTGCGCGACATCGCGCCTGGCGAAGAGCTGACCTGCAACTACAACCATTTCTTCGAGACGGGTTTCGATTTTCTCGGCGACCGCCACCTGTCCGAAGACTCGGTCTAGTTTGCCGTCTTCTTGCGGGCCGGATAGCCGTTTGGATGCGCCGGTATCGCCTTCAAATAGGCGGCGATGGCCGCACGGTCCTGCGGCGTCAGTTCGGCCATGTTCCGTTGGACATCGACCATGGCGCCGCCGACCGAATCGAAATCGGGCGTGAAGCCGGTTTCGAGATAGTTGGCGATATCGGCCTCCGACCATTCGGCGAGACCGCCCTCGCCCGATGTGATGTTCGGCACGACGCCATTGCCTTCGGCGGCCACGGCGCCCGCCAGCCACTCGTTCTTCTTCGTGCCGCCCGCAAGATCGCGCGGCGTGTGGCATTCGCCGCAATGGCCTGGCCCTTCGACCAGATAGCGGCCTGCCATCACCGGATCAGGCTTGCCTTCGGGGAAGGCAACAACCGGCTGATCGCTGAGATAGAGCAATTTCCACAGGCCGATGCCGCGGCGAATATTGAAGGGAAAACCGAGCGAATTGCCCGCTGCCTTGCCGGCGACGGCCGGCAACGTCTTCAAGAAGGCATAGAGATCGCCAATGTCAGCCGGATTCATGCGCCCGTAGGATGCATAGGGAAACGCCGGATAGAAATGCTCACCAGAAGGCGACACGCCCTTCAGCATGGCATTGGCGAGGTCCTCGACAGACCATGCGCCGATACCGTCCCTGGGATCTTGCGAAATGTTGGGCGGCACGAAGGTTCCGAACGGCGTCTTGAGTTCAAGGCCACCCACGAGTTGAAGCCGGGCGTCGCCCTGTGAGCCCGGCTTTGCATGGCAGGATGTGCAACCGCCGGCATAAAAGATGCGCTTGCCCCTGGCTGCGTCGCCAGGACCGAGCTTGGCCAGGGTTTCCCTGTCGAGCCTCACCGGCGCCGACAGGACCCACCCGGCAACCGCGCCGACGCCGCCCAGAATGACGACGGCGCCGACAAGTTTCTTCAGCCATGCCATGGCTGGTGATCAGCCCTTCTTGATTCTGTAGCCTTGATGGCAGGTGCCGCAATCCGAGCCGATAGCGCCGACTTGCGCCTTCAGCGCGTCGGCATCGGCGGGAGCCGCAGCGACCGCGGCCTTCACGTCTGCGAGATATTTGTCCTCGGCTGCGTTGAAGCCAGCCATGTCTTGCCAGATCTTCGGCGAGGCCGTGGTATCGCCGGTGTCGCTGCCGGCCGGAAACAGCGCATCGGCATCGAATTTTTCCGCATTCGCCTGCAACGCCTGAAGTTGCGTCAGCACAGCCGCGGCATCAAAGGGCTCCTCGCCCTTGACAACTTTCGACAGGCCGCCGACGATCTTTCCACGTTCCTTCATCAGTGCCTGCCGGTCGAGGACCGGGTCGGCAAAAGCCGCCGAGGCCGCGAGTGCGAGCATAGAGATGGCTATAACAAGCTTTCTCATTCAATTGGCTCCATGATGAAGGCATTTCGGGACAGGACGTTAACGGATGCCGTAGGAGGAAAATTCCCTCCCCGGACGACTTTTGCCAGATCTTTGCTTTTTATGGGACACTGAAAAAGAAAAGCCCCGGGTGATACCGGGGCTTCCTGGAAATCGATCACTTCGCCTTTTCGTACAATTCAAGGACATGGTCCCAGTTGATCAGGCTGTCGACGAACGCCTCGAGATATTTCGGCCGGGCGTTGCGATAGTCGATGTAATAGGAATGCTCCCAGACATCGACGCCGAGGATCGGCGACGCGCCATGGACGAGCGGGTTCTCGCCGTTCGGCGTCTTCGAGATCGCCAGCTTGCCATCCTTGACGGAAACCCAGGCCCAGCCGGAACCGAACTGGGTCGTGCCGGCGGCAATGAAGTCGGCCTTGAACTTGTCATAGCCACCGAGATCGCTATCAACTGCCTTCTGCAAGGCGCCCGGCAGCTTGTTGCCGCCGCCGCCTTTCTTCATCCACTTCCAGAAATGGATATGGTTGTAGTGCTGGGCGGCATTGTTGAAGAGGCCGGCATTCTTGCCGAACGACTGCTTGACCACCTCTTCGACCGACAGATCACCCAAGCCTGCCTCGGCGGCGAGCTTGTTTCCGTTATCGACATACGCCTTGTGGTGCTTGTCGTGGTGATATTCCAGCGTCTCTTTCGACATGTAAGGCTGCAAGGCCTCATAGTCGTAAGGCAGAGCGGGCAATTCAAAGGCCATGGATAGTACTCCCTCGTGGAAAAATCCGGTGTCGATACCGGAGTAAGATAGGTCTGGAATGGATTGGGACAACTCCGGATGAAGCGTCGGTCGCCTTTTTATCCGCTCAAGCAGCGGAAGTCGAATGCGCCCAATCCCAATAGAGTTCGCGGGCCTTTTTGGCCACCGGCCCGGGTTGCAGATTGCGATCCTCGATACGCGTGACCGGCACGACCTTGGAATGGTTCCCGGTCGAAAAAATTTCGTCCGCTTCGAGGAAATCGCGCACCGACAGCGTCTTTTCCGTGGTCTTGAACCCATACTCGCCAAGCAGCGTTATCGTGCGCGAGCGGGTGATGCCGGACAGGAAGGTGCCGTTCGGCGCCGGTGTAAAGACATGACCGTCCTTGACCAGGAAGATGTTCGAGGTGCCGGTCTCGGCAACGTTGCCCAGCATGTCGAGCACCATTGCGTTGTCGAAGCCGCGCATCTTGGCTTCGAGAATGGCCCGACCGTTGTTGGGGTAAAGGCAGCCGGCCTTGGCGTTGGTCGGCATGGTTTCGATGGTCGGACGCCGGAACGGCGACACGGTCACCGAAAAGCCAGTCGCCGGAATCATCGGCGATTCATAGAGGCAAAGGCAAAAGCGGGTAGACGCCGGATCGGCCGGGACGCCCATATAGCCGCCATGCTCGGCCCAGTACATCGGCCTGATATAGACCGCCGTCTTGCCGTCGAACTTCTTCAACCCGTCCCATGTCAGCCCGACGATTTTGTCGGCGCTCATGTTCGGCTTCAGGCCGAGTGCGATCGCCGAAGAATTCACCCTGGCGGCATGGAGGTCGAGATCCGGCGCCACGCCTTCGAACCAGCGGCCACCGTCGAACACGCTGGTGCCGAGCCACATGGCGTGGCTGCGCGGCCCCAGAATGGCGACGTTGCCCTCGTGCCAATCACCATCGACGAAAGTCCATGTCGCGGATTGCGCCGCAGCCGCCAGTGTCATCGTGTGGTCCCGCCTCAATCGGTCTCGTGTGACGGCCATTGGAAGATGCTTTGGCGGGCGCCGTCAACCGGCATCATGGAGTTTTGTTGAGGCCAGTGCCGGGGCGCAATGCAATCAAAGCTTGCACCTTGTCGCACCTGCCCTCAAAACTGTTGTCATGCAATACGCCGCCTATGTCTTCGACGCCTATGGCACGCTGTTCGACGTGCATGCCGCCGTGCGTCGTCATGCCGACCGGATCGGGCCGGACGGCCAATTGTTGTCCGAGATCTGGCGCGCCAAGCAGCTCGAATATTCCTGGGTGCGCACGCTGATGGGCGCCTATGCCGATTTCTGGCAACTGACCGAACAGGCGCTCGATTTCGCCTTGCGCAAGGTTCCCTCGGCCGACCCCGGTCTCAAGGCGATATTGCTGGATGCCTACTGGCGGCTGGATTGCTATCCGGAAGTGCCGGCCGTGCTCAAGGCGCTCAAGGCTTCGGGAGCGAGGCTGGCGATCCTGTCCAACGGCTCGCCCGAAATGCTCCAGGCGGCGGTCAAGTCCGCCGCGCTCGACCAGGTTCTGGATGACATCTATTCCGTCGATAGGGTGCGGCGCTTCAAGACCGACCCGGCGGTCTACGATATGGTCGCCACCGGCTGGCGCCTCTACCCCGGCGCGGTTTCCTTTCAGTCGTCCAATCGCTGGGACATTGCTGGCGCCACCAAATTCGGTTTTCGCACGGTGTGGATCAACCGCTCCAACCAGCCCGAAGAATACCGGGATTTTCCACCGGCCCTTATCCTGCCGTCGCTCGAAGCCCTTGTGCCCGGCAGCTAGGAAACCTGTGTCTCTGGCGCCACAGTAGCAGTCTGGTCACAGCTTCGCCTTTGTTTGCCCACGTTCGGGCCAGAATCGGAACCGCCTATCGCCCCAGGTGTTGTCAGGCACCCGCGCAACTGTCGGCGAATTCACGTTTTGTTGCGATTTGAGACTTAAAGAAGGCAACCATGTCCATTACCGAAATCGAATCTTTTCGCCTGAGCCGTCGCGGCTTTCTCAACGCCGCAGCCCTGGGCGCCGCTTCGATCGCGGTTTCCGCATGCGCTACCACCGGGCCGGGTCCGGTCGAGCCGCCGCCACCAACCTATGTCGAGCCGCCTCTGGCCGATTATGTGACGATGTACGCCGCTGTCAGCGACGGCGGCTTCGATTTGCCGGCCATCCCCGTCGACAAGATCGATCCGCAGTTCCTGCGTCAGATCGTTCCCGACCCGACGGGACAGAAGCCGGGAACCATAGTCGTCGATACCACCGGCCACTTCCTTTATCTGGTTCGTCCAGGCGGTCAGGCGATACGCTACGGCGTCGGCCTTGGCCGCGCCGGCTTCGAATGGTCCGGCGACGCCGTCGTTCAGTGGAAGCAGAAATGGCCGAAGTGGACGCCGCCGGATGAAATGATCGCCCGTCAGCCGGAATTGAAGCCCTATAGCGCCGACAATGGCGGCATGCCCGGCGGCCTGAAGAACCCGCTCGGCGCACGCGCGCTCTATCTGTTCCAGGGCAATGTCGACACGCTCTATCGTCTGCACGGCTCGCCGGAGTGGCGGTCGATCGGCAAGTCGGTGTCGTCAGGCTGCGTGCGACTGATGAACCAGGATATTATCGACCTCTATGACCGCGTGCCCTCGAAGACGCCGGTCGTCGTGACCAGCGACGCCAGCCAACCCATGGTGGCGACGGCCAACCGACAGGCGATCCCGATCGACGCCGGCGTGCCGGACGGTTCGGTGCTGCTTGGACCGGTCAAGGCGATCACGAATTCAATCTTCTGAGCTGCGGGGCGTGACGAGGGTTTGCCCCCTGAGGAGCTTTAGCTGTTCCTCAGCGGGCGCCAATGTAGCAACCTTCATGGACCCTGCAGAGATTGCCGTCGCGCCGTGCAGGACGTTCACACCCTGATCTCACTGGGGAGCGCACTTTAGGCGAACGGGCTCACTTCAGTCCCAGATGCAAGGACAGTCGATTTGCAGCTCCTCGAAGGTGCTTTTCCGCAGCTTTGCGAGCCTCTTGTGGATTCCCCTCCGCGATCGCGTTGAATATGGCGATATGCTCTTCCTGAACTTGGGAGAGTAGGGCATTTCGCAGCGAACTGGCGCGAGCCTTTCGGATAAAATTCCGTACATGCGACTCCAGGAAATTGGACATTTCCTTGAAATGCGGATTGCCGCAGGCATCGACGATCTCTCTGTGAAAGGCCATATCCTCCTCAACGCCGGCTTCATCGTTGTCGAACGCCCGCTGGATGGCATGTAATTGCATTTCAATCGCCGCAAGCTGCTTTGCTGAGCGCCGTTCGGCAGCCAAAGCTGTTGCAGCCGATTCCACCGCCATCAGAAGCTCGATGATGTTTTCAACATCCAATGCATCGGTCAGATCAACACCGGCCAATCGAAACGCCATCTCCTTCGTCTCGATTACGAACGCCCCTAGACCCTGCCGGGTTGCAACGAGTCCATCGCGTTTGAGGATGCCGATTGCTTCCCTGACGATCGGCCGGCTCACACCATATTTTTCCGATAGCTCGTGCTCCGTTGGCAGCTTGTCGCCCTTGGCGTGTGCGCCCGAAGTGATGTCACTCCTGATCCTCGAGGCTACGGAATCGGCAAGTGAAGGTCCTCGTCTAACCTTTTCATCATAAACCATACGGTGCTCCAACCATCGTCGCTTTCGGACGGCACATCTAAGCTGTTGTGGCTCTGTTGTACCCACGCTGCCGCGAATTTTCTTTTGTCAGAATAGCAGATTTAACTTGTCAGGCAACCTGACAATATGGTTCATTGGCAACTGCGGCATGCGGTACCAACGCCTTGCTGGTGCGCGAACGCTGAGATGTCGTGTCGGCAACGGTCCGAAGCGTGAGAACGCTCAGTCGCTGAGGTGACCGGTCGGGTCTTCGCAAGAACGGATAGAGAAACGGGAGGAAGCGCATGAATATTTTTGATGATCCGCAACGGTTACGCCGGCTTGCACAAGAGGCCACCGAATACACCGATTTCAATCGCCGGACTCTTCTGAAGAGTGTGGGCGGTCTGATCGGCGGCGCGGCGCTTGCAAGCACATCGATACTTGCCAGCGCCGAGGAAATAACGCCGCCCGCTGCCGGCAAGAAGGTGCGCATTGGCGTCCCGCTGACCTACGGGCCGTTCAATCAGCCGTGGCGCCGTGGCTGCTGGCAGATCGTCAAGGCGGTGCTCGATGCCGGAGGCGAGGTCGTCACGATTCGCGGCGAGCCGACAAAGCCAAGCGAACAGTCCGCCGAGCGGGCGCTGCTCGACCGCGGGATCGACGCGCTTGTGATGGGGATCTACTCGCAAGAATCCGAAACCGCCTATATTGCGGACGAGGCGCACAAGAGAGGCATCAAGACGGTCGGCTTCACCATTCCGGTCAAGAATTCACCGGCCGTCATGGACGATGTCTGGGGAACTGCGACCACGCTCGGCTACTTCGTTCAGAACTATACCGGCCGCCAGGGCACCTTCGCCCAGACCGCGGAACAGCGTGGTTATTTCACGCCGTTCGACATGGAAGTGGACATGTTCGAACTCATGTGCCGCTACGAGCCGCGCATGAAGGTGCTGCCCTTCATCGACGGCGGCCAGGGCACGACCGATGAGATTTCGGTCGGCCGTAAGAACATGCTGTCGCTTTTGCAGGCCCATCCGGAGCCTGGTTCGCTTGCGGCCTTCATCTCGTGGTGGTGGCCATTCACGCTCGGCGCGGCGCAGGCGCTGAAACAGATGAACAGGGACGACGTTCCGCTGTTCAATCACTACCTGTCGACCCAGTTCCTTGAAGCCTGGGCGGCCAAGCAGGTGCCGGTGGTCTTCAGCTGCGACTCGCCCTTCCCTGAAATCGGCCGCAAGACCGGCGAACTCGCGGTTAAGCTCGCGCGAGGCGAGGACGTGCCAAATATCGTCTACCGCATCCCCGTGATCACCAAGACGCCGGATCAGGCGAGCGAGGCCCTCGCCGAACTCAAAAGCTGGGACGAGCAGGCAATCGCCCTGCTGAAACAGTACGGCGGCTAGACGCGAGCTGGCATACGGCGAGCAGAGCGTTGCCGCCGTATGCCCCGCTTTCAGCAGAATGCGACTCGTGCCGAAGGGTGCCGGGACCCAATCCATTTGGTGACGGCAATCGCGTGGCACTGAACCGTACCCTTGCATCTGATCAACGAACGACTGGAATCTAAAAAGTGACGCATGTGGAGCAGGAAAGCCTTGCCAAGGCGAACACAGCCAAGGGCACTGCCGTCAACGCAGTGCCAGCGGGAAGACGCGAATCCGCCGTCATGCGGTTTCTCAGGCAATGGGGAACAATCATCGTCCTGGTCGTGGCCGCCGTTGGATTTTCCATAGCCTCGCCCTACTTCGCCACCGCTTCCAACTTGAACAACATCCTCTTTTCGATGATCGTCAGTGCGTTGGTCTCTATGGGATTGACCTGGGTCGTGATCGCGGGGAGCTTTGACCTTTCGATCGGTCTCACAGTGACGACGTCATCAATCTTCGTCGCCTTTCTGATCCCTATCACCGGCCCTTGGCTTGCAATCGTGTTTGCTCTGCTTGCCGCATGCCTGATCGGTGTGGTGAACGGGCTTCTGGTGACCTATGGACGGCTATCGGGCATTGTCGTCACGCTTGGTGTGATGTTCGTGCTCGATGGGATCAACGTTTTTATCACGGGCGGTTATCAGGTCCCTGTTAGCTACGACGAAACCGCATTCCTTTATCTCGGCCAGGGTAAGCTCGGAATCGTCGGCGTGCCCGTAATCATCCTGGTAGCGGTGTTCATCGTAGCCCTCATCGCCGCAGCGCGGACACGGATCGGCCACTACATCGCGGCGGTCGGCGACAATCCGATGGCGGCGTTCTACTCCGGGATCAACGTTTATCGATGGGTCATCCTCGCATTCGTGCTTTCGGCATTGATGTCGGGGATTGCGGGCGTGATCGTGACCGCTATCTCATCCTCGGCGCAACCGGTCGGTGGCGAGGGCTACCTCCTCGAGGCCTTCGCCGCGGTGTTCCTTGGCGCAACCGTGCTTGGAAAGGGCAAGCCACATCTGTTTGGCACTCTCGTTGGCGTCTTTTTCCTGTATATGGTGGATTCCGGGATGAATATGGTCGGCTTCCCCTTTGCCGCCCGCCACATCTTCCAGGGACTGGTGCTCATCGTCGCGGTTGGAGCAAATGCGCTTCTCAACCGTGAAGAAGTCCATTTCAAGTTTATCTGAGGTGACGGCGATGAACGCGACACCACTGGTTGAACTGAAGAATCTCGAGAAGGAGTTCGCCGGCACCAAAGCGTTGAAGGGCGTGAGCCTTAGCTTTCTGCGCGGCGAGGTGCACGGCCTGCTTGGTGAAAACGGTGCGGGCAAGTCGACCCTCATCAAAATCTTGACGGGTGTCTATGCCCCGAGCGCCGGTGAGATTTTCCTTGAAGGGTCACCGGTCAGGGTTTCCAGCCCGCCGGAAGCCCATCGGCTGGGCCTCGGAGCGGTCTATCAGGACGCAGAACTGGTATCCAGCTTCACGGTTGGGCAAAATATCCTTCTTGGCAATGAGCCTGGGAGGATCGGTATAAGCGACCGCACGATCCATGACGAAGCTGCGGAGATTCTGTCGCAAATGGGCATCGAGCTCGACGTGCGGCGGCTTGCCGGCGCACTGTCCGCAGCCGAGATGCAACTCGTCACCTTGGCGACCTTGTTCCATCGGCGCTACAAACTGATCGTTCTTGATGAGCCGACAGCTCGCCTTTCGGCAGCGGAATCGGAAGTTCTTTTTCGGATCGTCGATGGCTTCAAAGCGCAGGGGATAGCCATCGTTTACATCTCCCATCGGCTTCGAGAGGTCCAGCAGATCTGCGACCGCGCCACGATCCTTCGAGGGGGACTTGTTTCCGGAACCCTTAATCGTGGCGAGGTCACCGAAGACCGCGTTACTGAACTCATGGTGGACCGCAGCCGCTCTGAGCTTGCGACCTACAATGATGGCAATAGCGTCCGTCCAGAAGTCCTGGTTGAGGTTGCTGGCCTCGGCACGGCGCAGTTGGCGCCCCTCAGCTTCAAGATACAAGCCGGAGAGGTGCTGGGCTTCACCGGTCCCGTTGGCGGCGGGATGGAAGATGTCGCACGGGCGCTTGGCGGCATCAGCCGGCATTCCGGCACGGCAAAGGTGGGGGGCAAAGCGGTCAATCTGGCCACCCCGATCACTGCACGTCGTTCAGGCATCGCGCTGATCCCCGAGGACCGGCGCAAACAAGCCCTTTTTCCCGCACTCTCGGCTGCCGAAAACATCTGCCTGCCGGTCCTGCATTCGCTGCAACATTTTTTGATGATCCGGCCCGGCACCATGAAAAGATATGCAGAAGCCGTGCTGGACCAGCTTGCGGTGCGCCCACGCGCTTCCTCCACGCAGGTGCGCTTCTTCTCCGGTGGCAACCAACAGAAGCTGGTCATCGGCAAATGGATGAGTGCGAAAGCCACCGTCTATATCATCGTGGAGCCGACCAACGGCGTCGATGTCGGTGCGATCAAGGAAATCTACGATATCATACTGCAACTTGCCCGCGATGGCGCCGCAGTCCTGCTCATTTCGTCGTCCTTGAACGAAATGCTCGCGCTCGCCGATCGGATCATGGTCATCCATGACGGCAACTGCGTCGCGGAGGCACCGAAAAAGAGCTGGACATATGACGACCTTCTGGCCGTCACCCTGAGCGGCAAGTCGCGACACACGGCGTCGCCGCCGCACGTCACCCGTTCAACAGAAGAGGAAAGCAGATGAGCACGGATATCAGGCTCTACATGTTCCAGACTGGGCAGATTCGACAGAAAGAGGTCGATATCAAGCTTGGCTACAGCCAGGACGAGTTCTTCACCCCAATCCCCTGGTACCTAATCGTCCATCCCAAGGGAAACATCGTTATTGACGGCGGCACAGCGGTTGAAGCAGCGCGTGATCCCGTTGGCTGGTGGGGCGACACCACCAAGAAATACTATCCTATCATGGATCCCGAAGAAGGCTGCGTGAACCAACTCGGCAAGATCGGAATGAAGCCCGACGATATCAAGTTCGTGCTGCATTCGCATTTGCATCTCGATCACTCCGGCGCCTGCGGCAATTTCCCAAAAGCCCGCCATCTCGTGCAGCGGCGGGAGATTGCATGGGCGTTCGCCGCCGACTGGTTCATGCAAGGCGGCTATATCAAGAAGGATCTGACCAAGGATGGCATCAACTGGGACGTGATGGAGGGCGAGGACCAGTATGATGTCTTCGGCGATGGCAGCGTGCAGACTTTCCTGTCTCCGGGACACACCCCCGGCCACCAGTCCATCATGGTACGGCTGCCCAACACCGGTTCGATCCTTCTCGCAATCGACGCCGCTTACACGATGGATCACTGGGAAGAGAAATGCCTGCCCGGCGCGCTGACGTCCGCGCAGGAAGCCGCTGCTTCCGTCAGAAGGCTGCGGCGCATCGCCGAGAAAGAAAACGCGATTGTCGTGCCAGGCCACGACATGGAAACCTGGAAGAAGTTCAAGAAAGCTCCGGCGGAATACTATGACTAGGTTCCGCTGAAATATGCGGCCGGCGGAAGATCGCCGGCCGCACCGCTAAAAACCAAAATGGTCCTTCAAAATCAGTTGCGCGCGCGGACCGCCTCAACAAGGCGGCGCGGTACGCGTGGCGGGTTGCACGAGAGTATTTACCAGATGCACAAGGCTGCTCTCGATCAAATCCAGCAGCGCTGGAACGAGGCCTCCGCGCCATGGGATAAGAAATTGCTCTCCCAGATTTATACGCAGGACGCTCTTTTTTTCGGTCTACTGCCTAGGTTGTACGTCGGACGATCTGAAATAGAGGAGTATTTTGGAAGCTATCAACTCATACTAGAAAAAGTGAATTTAACGCTTGTCGACCAGAATACGAGATCGTTGAGTCGAGGTCTGTTCGCGGCGCAAGGGTTTGGCGATATCGTTAATTACTATCGTGACGGCTCTGTCGTAAAAAATAGGGTCAGGACTTCGTTCGTTGTTTCAAGAATCAATGGTGACTGGCAGATTTATCTGCACCATTTCTCTGAGCTGATCCGGGATAAATAAAGTCTACGGACAGTGGCGAGGCTCGCCAGGAACCGCGCTGAGCAACGGGTGTTCTACTCGCGCGACGGGTGGCGCATAGCTGCCGCTCCTTACCTGCCCCTCGACAGACTCCCCAATATCCCGCGCACGATTGCCCGGCCGACCGACGAGCCAACCGAGCGCACCACCGACTTGATCGCCGCCTCGGCCACCGTCTGGCGGTTGGAGGGGCGCGGTGCAGATGTGCGCCTGCCACCGGATTGCGGCGCGGGATCGTCATTGCCGAAGCCTGGAATGGTCCAGCGCGAGCCGCCGCTGCCGGCCTGCTGGGCCTGCTCTTCGGCATCGTGCGCGTCCTTAGCTTTTTTTTGCAGCATTTCGAAAGCCGATTCGCGATCGACGGCCTGATCGTACTGGCCGGCGACCGGGCTTTCCTGGATCAGCTTTTGTCGCTCGGCTGCCGTTATCGGTCCAAGGCGCGACGACGGCGGGCGGATCAGGGTCCGCTGCACCATGGACGGGACACCCTTGGCCTCCAGCGTCGAGACCAGCGCTTCGCCCGTGGCAAGCTGGGTAATGGCGGTCATGCAGTCGAAATCGGGATTTGGCCGGAACGTTTCGGCCGCCGTCCGGACTGCCTGCTGCTCACGCGGCGTATAGGCGCGCAGCGCGTGCTGGACGCGATTGCCGAGCTGGGCCAGGACTTTTTCAGGGATATCCAACGGGTTCTGCGTGACGAAATAGACGCCGACGCCCTTCGAGCGGATCAGTCGGACCACTTGTTCGACGCGATCGATCAGCACCTTGGGTGCTTCGTCGAACAGAAGATGCGCCTCGTCGAAAAAGAACACCAGCTTCGGCTTGTCGGGGTCGCCGACTTCCGGCAGCACCTCGAACAGTTCCGACATCAGCCATAGCAGGAAGGTCGCGTAGAGCCGCGGATTCATCATCAGCTTGTCGGCGGCAAGCACGCTGATGGCGCCGCGTCCGTCGCGGGTGGTGCGCATGATATCGGCGATACGCAGTGCCGGTTCGCCGAAGAAATTTGCGGCTCCCTGTTGCTCCAGGACCAGCAGCGTGCGCTGGATCGCCCCGACCGATGGCTTCGTCACGTTGCCGTAGCGCGAGCCGATCTCGTCGGCACGCTCGGCGATGTTGGCCAAGAGCGCCTGCAGGTCCTTCATGTCGAGCAGCAGCAGACCTTCCTCGTCAGCCAGGCGGAAGGCGATGTTCATGATGCCTTCCTGCGCCTCGGTCAGGTTCATCAGGCGCGACAGCAACAACGGCCCCATTTCCGAGACCGTGGCGCGGATCGGATGACCCTGTTCGCCGAACAAGTCCCAGAAGATGACGGGGAATTCCTGGAAGTTATAAGGATCGAGCTTGACCTGTTCGGCCCGCTTGACGAGGAAATCCTGTGCCGTGCCCATCATCGCGATGCCCGACAGATCCCCCTTGATGTCGGCGCAGAACACAGGCACGCCGGCGTTGGAAAATCCTTCGGCCAGGATCTGCAAGGTGACTGTCTTGCCGGTACCGGTGGCGCCCGTCACCAGGCCATGACGATTCCCATATCGTAGCAACAGCTGCTCGGCACGCTGATAGCTGTCGTCGGGCTTGCGGCTGGCGCCGATGAAAATACTGGTGTCGTCAGCCATATGTCCGGTCTCCGCAAACTGATGTGTCTAAAGCCAGTGGCCTTGCCGCAGGTATAGTGAGGCCATTGCACAGCGACAATGCCATTCGTCCAAATCGGGGCCATTCGTCCAAATCCGGGCCATTCGCCCAAATCGCCCCATTTGTTCAAATCGGGTTTTTGGAGCTTGCGGATTTTGCCGCTGTTTGGCAATCGTCGTCCATGCGGATTGACCTATATCTGATGGATCGAATCCGGTCTCTGAAAGCGCATTGCATTGCGATATCGGACCGGGGACCGTAGACTGGACCGCTCCCGGCTGGTGCGGCCGTATGAAACGAGGAGGACGGATGGGCGCCGGAGCCTTGATCCAGGACGTGGAACCCGAAAACATCGAGCGCCAGCGATGGCTCGCCTTGGCGGAAAAGGCTTTGGCAGGCGCTTCCTTCGAGGAAAGGCTGGTCTCGCACAGCGACGACAACATCCGTATCGAACCGCTCTACGACCGCAGCACTGCGGCGGAACCGATCGTGCGCGCAAACCCGAAATCGTCATGGATCGTCAGCCAGCGGGTCGACGATCCCGACACCAACCGCGCCAGAAGCCAAGCGCTGGAAGATGTGGCACAGGGTGCCACGGGATTGTCGCTGGTCTTCGAGGGGGCGCCGAACGCGTTCGGATACGGCTTGCCGAGAACGGCGGAGGCGTTGGAGGCGGTGCTGGACGGCATACCGCTCAACCGCATCCAGGTTCGCATCGACGCCCATCCCTGGAGCCGCGCCGTGGCCGACTGGCTGGTCGCTTTCCTGAGCAAGCGGCGGTCGGACCCGGCAAAACTCAACCTCTCCTTCGGCATCGATCCAGCAGCGATCTTCGCGGGAACGGGTCGGCTGCGCATGTCGATCGAGGCGCTGCGGGCCTCCATGCCGCAGTCGCTGGCGCATTTCTTCGCGATGGGCGTTCCGGGCGTGCTGCTGGAAGCTGACGGGCGCGTGTTCCACAATGCCGGCGCCACGGAAGCGCAGGAACTTGGCATCATGCTGGCTTCGGCTGTCTCCTACCTCAGAATGTTCGAGACGGCGCGGCAGCCGCTTGTCTATGCCGCACCTCATATCGGTTTTGCACTCAGCGTCGACCAGGACCAATTGCTGTCGATAGCCAAGATGCGGGCGCTGCGCAGGCTCTGGGCGCGGGTGCAGGAGGCTTGTTCGATCCCGACATCCACGGCCAGTATCCATGCCGAGACGTCGTTTCGCATGATGACGGCGATGGACCCGGAGACCAACATCCTGCGCACCACCATTGCATGCTTTGCCGCGGCGTGCGGCGGCGCCGATTCGATCTCCATCCTGCCGCACACGATCGCGCACGGTCTGCCGGCGGGTTTTGCCCGTCGTGTTGCCCGCAACACGCAGCTGATCATGGCCAATGAAAGCCATATCGATCATGTCACCGATCCCGCCTATGGTTCCGGCGCTGTGGAAGCGCTGACCGCGGAATTGTGCGAACTGGCCTGGGCGGAGTTGCAGACGATCGAAGCCGAGGGCGGTGTCCTGTCCAGCCTTCAGGACGGACACATCCAGAAGCGCGTCCACGCAGCGGCGGAGCAGCGCAATGCAGCCTACCGCACAGGTGAACGGGCCATCATCGGCACCACGCTCTATCCATCGAAGAACGAACGCCCCGTCGAGACGCTGGCGGCGGAACGGCGACCGGCCTTCACCGAAGGCGTTGCCGTCTGCGAGCCGCTGTTTCCAGTCCGCATCGACCAATCGATCGGAGCCGGCTCTTGATCCCGGACTTCGGCCAGATCGGCTGGGTCCCGCCACGCCGCACGCCTGTCGAGGTCAAAGGCCAGCGGACCACGCCGGAAGGGCTCATTGCCAAGCATCTGTACAATCAAAGCGATCTCAAGGGGCTGCCGCATCTCGACACCTATCCCGGCCTGCCGCCCTTCGTGCGCGGCCCCTACCCGACCATGTATGTCCAGCAGCCCTGGACGATCCGGCAATATGCCGGTTTCTCGACGGCCGAAGATTCCAACGCCTTTTACCGGCGCAACCTTGCCGCCGGCCAGAAGGGGCTGTCGGTCGCCTTCGATCTCGCCACGCATCGCGGCTATGACAGCGACCACCCGCGCGTTGCCGGCGATGTTGGCATGGCGGGCGTCGCCATCGATTCCATCCTCGACATGCGGCAGCTCTTCGACGGCATTCCGCTCGACGAGATGACGGTATCGATGACGATGAACGGCGCGGTGCTGCCGATCATGGCGCTTTACATCGTCGCCGCGGAAGAACAGGGCGTTGCGCAGAAGGATCTCGCCGGGACCATTCAGAACGACATTTTGAAGGAGTTCATGGTCCGCAACACCTACATCTATCCGCCAAAACCTTCGATGCGGATCGTGTCGGACATCTTCTCATACACATCGAAGAACATGCCGAAGTTCAATTCGATATCGATCTCCGGCTATCACATGCAGGAGGCCGGCGCGACGGCCGACCTTGAGCTCGCCTACACGATCGCCGATGGCATCGAATATGCCCGCGCCGGCGTCGCGGCGGGCCTCGACATCGACCGCTTTGCGCCTCGCCTGTCCTTCTTCTGGGCCATCGGCATGAATTTCTTCATGGAAGTCGCCAAGCTGCGGGCCGCGCGCCTGTTGTGGGCGACCCTGATGCAGAAGAATTTTTCGCCCAAGGACGAGCGCTCGCTGTCGCTGCGCACCCATTGCCAGACTTCTGGCTGGTCGCTGACAGCGCAGGATCCCTACAACAACATTGTCCGCACCATGATCGAGGCAATGGCTGCAACGCAGGGCCACACCCAGTCGCTGCACACCAATTCCTTCGACGAGGCGATGGCGCTGCCGACCGACCACTCGGCGCGGATCGCCCGCAACACCCAGCTCATCCTCCAAAAGGAATCCGGCACCACGCGCGTCATCGATCCATGGGGTGGCTCCGCCTATCTCGAGCGGCTGACGCATGATCTGGCGGCGCGCGCTCTTGCCCATATCGAGGAGGTCGAGGCGCTCGGCGGCATGGCGGCGGCGACCGAACAGGGCATTCCCAAGCTGCGCATCGAGGAAGCCGCCGCGCGCACGCAGGCGCGGATCGATTCCGGCGAGCAGATGCTGGTCGGCGTCAACGCCCATCGGCCCGAGACCGACATCGAGGTCGACGTGCTGAAGATCGACAATGCCGAAGTCAGGGCCCGGCAATTGTCGAAGCTGCAACGGCTGAAGGGCACGCGCGACGTCGCCGCCGTCGAAAGCGCGCTCGATGAGCTGACCCGTGCCGCGCAAGGCAATGAAAACCTGCTGGAATTCGCCATCCGAGCCGCGCGCGCCAATGCCACGGTCGGCGAGATTTCATTCGCGTTGGAAAGGGCGTTTGGGCGCCACGTCGCCACGGTACAGACCATTTCCGGGGTCTATCGGAAGGCGCTTGGCGATCATCCCGTGGTCGACGGTCTGCAGGACAAGCTTGACGCCTTCGAGAAGAAGACCGGCGGCAAGCCGCGCATCCTGGTCGCCAAGATGGGACAGGACGGCCACGACCGCGGCCAGAAGGTCATCGCCACGGCCTTCGCCGATCTCGGCTTCGACGTCACCGTCGGCGCGATGTTCCAGACACCGGAGGAGATCGCGAGACTAGCGGTTCAACAGGACGCCCACATCGTCGGCGCCTCGTCGCTGGCGGCGGGACATCTGACGCTGATCCCCGAACTGCGCGACGCGCTGAAAAAGCTCGGCCGCGGCGACATGCTGATCGTCGCCGGCGGCGTCATTCCACCGCAGGACTATGATGCCGTGCTGCAAGCCGGCGCGGCGGAAATCTTCCCACCGGGCACGGTCATTCCGGAGGCGGCGGATCGTTTGCTGGACCGGCTGCTGGCGGTCCGCTAGGCTTGTTATAATATCTGTTGCAACTTCTCGCCTGTCGAGTTATAATCGGCGTTGCAACAGGATATCTGTCATGAACACGACCATTCGCAAGATCGGCAATTCGGAAGGTGTGATCCTGCCCAAGGATCTGCTCGATCGTCTGAACATGAAGACAGGTGATCAGCTCCAGATCGTCGAAACGGACAAGGGCATTGCCCTTGAGCCGATGGACGACAGTTTCGAGCGGCAGATGGAAGCTGCTCGCAAGTTCATGGACAAATACAAGGTCGCGCTTCAGAAGCTCGCCGAATGAGCTGGGAGTTCCTTACCCGGCGTGCGGTTGAAGCGATGCATGCCGAGCAGTTGCGCAGGCATGGCGGTGCTCAAGGTTTGAGAGATGAAAATGCTCTCGAATCTGCGCTCGCGCGTGCCGAGAACAACGCCAACTACGAAAACCCTTCGGTTGAAGACCTAGCAGCCGCCTATGTCTTCGGCATCGCAAGAAATCATGCCTTTGTCGACGGCAACAAGCGCACGGCCATAGTTGCAGCCGGTGCATTTTTGATCGTGAACGGCCATGTCCTGACAGCCGACAACGGCACGCTCTACGAATTCGTCATGGCCCTTGCTTCAGGCGAGATCGATGAAGCCGGAGCCGCGGCGTTCTTCCGCGACCATGTCGTCAAGATCGAGGATTAGCTCTCGGAAAGCTTGACGATTTCCCATTCCTTGCCGTTGACGCTGGCCAAGTCGCCGATCTTCTTGCCGAATAGGGCGACCGCCATCGGCGAAACATGCGAAATGCTACCCTTGGTGGGATCAGCCTCGTCTTCGCCGACAATTTTCCAGTGGACCTTCCTGCCGTCGTCGCCCTCGATCGTGACGCCCATGCCGAAGCGCACCACGTCGCTGCCCGGCTCCGGTACGGAGAGTTCGGCGCTTTCACGCCGGGCGGTCCAATAGCGCAGGTCGCGCGACACGACCGCGATGCGCTCGCGGTCTGCTTTCCGTTCGGCCTTCGCCAGTATGTCGCGCAGATCGGCGAGATTGTCCTCGATCTGCGCCAGGCCGCGTTCCGTCACCAGATTGCGATGGTGGCTGACCGGCCGTTCACCGACGCCGGCGATGGCGTTTTCGCTGTCTTCCTCGCGGGTGAAAGCTCTGCTCATTTCCTGAACTTAGGCGCGCAGAGGCTGCTCGACAAGCCATCGTAGCGGTCTCGGTGGGAGAGACATAACGGCTGGCACGATTCCTGCGATATCAGGCTTGAACGCTGGGATTCTGTGCCGATGTTGAACAGACGAACGCTGCTGACCGGGACCGCAGGCTTTGCCGTCATGGGCCTTGCGCTCGGCAAGGCGGTGGCCGCAAGCTTGAGCGGCATCGAGAAAGCCTCGATGCGCGGCTCGATCAATGCCACAGAACTCGGCGTGCAGCCCGGCACATCAGACGATCAGAGCAAGGCCTTCGCCAAGCTGCTGCGTGACGCCAATGCCCGCGATATGCCGGTGTTCCTGCCGCCCGGCACCTATGTCGTCTCCAATCTTTCACTGCCCGGCCGCGTACGTCTTTCCGGGGTGCCGGGCGCGACGCGCGTCGTTTACGGCGGTGACGGCCACCTTTTCATGGCCGAACAGGCTGACCATATCGAACTCAGCGGTCTGGTCTTTGATGGTTCGAACCGCACGATGGGCGATTACACGCAAGGGCTGCTCGATCTGCGCCGTATCGCGCACCTCGCCATCGACAATTGTCAGATCACCGGCAGCGGCAAGAACGGACTGGCGCTGGAACACGCGATCGGCCGGATCGAGCGCAGCGAGATATCGGGCGCCGCCGATGCCGGCATTTACTCGGTCGAGGCTGGCGGGCTGTCCATTACGGGCAACACCGTCTCCGATTGCGCCAATGGCGGCATCCTCATGCACCGCTGGCAGGTGGCCGAAGACGGCACCATGGTCACCGGCAACCGCGTCCAACGGATCCAGGCACGCAGCGGCGGAACCGGGCAGAACGGCAACGGCATCAATGCCTTTCGCGCCGGCAATGTCGTCATCTCGGGCAACATCGTCTCGGACTGCGCCTTCTCGGCGATCCGCGCCAACAGCGCCAGCAACCTGCAGATATCGGGCAACACCTGCTCGCGCTCGGGCGAAACGGCGGTCTATTCCGAGTTCTCGTTCGAAGGCGCCATCATCAGCAACAACATCGTCGACGGCGCCGCCAACGGCATCTCGATCGTCAATTTCAACGAAGGCGGCCGCATGGGCGTCTGCTCCGGCAACATCGTGCGCAATCTGTCGACCAGCGGTCCCTACCCCGCCGACTCGCCGGGATTTGGCGTCGGCATCGGCGTTGAGGCCGACACCACCGTTTCCAACAACGTCATCGAGAACGCGCCGCTTTATGGCATGCAGATCGGCTGGGGTCCCTACCTGCGCAATGTCGTCGCTACGGGCAACATCATCCGCAAGGCCGGAACCGGTATCGTCGTGTCCGTGGTCGAGGGTGCCGGCACGGCGGTCATTTCAGACAATATCATCGACGGCGCGCTCAACGGTGCGGTTGTCGGCCAGCGCTGGGCCGAGCCCGCAACGGGCGACCTCGCCTCGTCAAACGATACCGGCTATGCGCATCTGACCGTCGAGCGCAATCACGTCAGTTGAGGGCTGCCGTCGGCCTCAGCGCCCCGACCTTGGCACCGTTGCGGTTTTCGATGGGCGTGTTTGCCAACTCGCTCAGCTTGAACGCCAATGCCTCGTCGGCGCGCAACAGTTTGGCGAGGACGGTGGCAATCATGGCTTCGCCGGCGCGGCCGGCGCCATCATCGCATTTGAGCGCGATGCCGAGACCAAGCTCCGGAATTGCCGCACAATGGACGCCCTCGGCGCCGCCTTTGGTGAAAATCCGCCCTGGTGCGGCCTCCATCAGTGCGACGTCTTCGCGGCCTGTGCCGGCAACGAAGAACGGCTCGGCCATGCAGGCGGCCAGCAGCCGCCTCGCGGCCTTGGCTCGCTCGGGGCCAAAACCTGATGTCGTGGCCATGCGGGCAAAGCCGATCGCAAAGCTCCTGAGCGGCACCGCATAGGTTGGGATCGAACAGCCATCGATGGCCCGCTGGTCCTCACCATGGACAGCGCCCGTCACCGATTGCATGGCGTCGCGCACCAGTTCCTGCAAGCCATGTCCCGGCTTGACATAGCCACGATGCGCAATGCCGGCGTGGACGCAGGTGCAGAGGAAGCCGGAATGCTTGCCGGAACAGTTGTTGTGCAACGCGTTCGGTGAACCGCCGGCGCGGGCGAGCGCAATCTCGGCTTCATGATTGGACGGCCAATGCGTGCCGCATTCGAGCGCTGATCCGTCCAGCCCGGCCTTGGCCAGCATGGATCGCGCAAGGTCGACATGGGCCGGCTCGCCCGAGTGGGACGCACAGGCGAGCGCCAGTTCGCGGTTGCCGAAGCCATAGGCATCGGCCGCACCGCTTTCGACCAGCGGCAGTGCCTGGATCGCCTTGACCGCCGAGCGCGGAAACACCGGCTTGGCTGTGTCGCCGATCTCCCAGACGGGCTTGCCATCGCCATCGAAGACCGCGACTGAGCCGCGATGCGCGCTCTCGACGATCGCGCCGCGCAACACTTCGATCAGAACCGGATTTGTCATGAACCCTCCCGTAAATGCGGGCGGTTTACCTGATCCGGTCGAGAATGGAAACGTAGTTGGCGACCGCCGCACCGCCCATATTGAAGATGCCGCCAAGCTTGGCGCCCGGCACCTGGATGCCGCCGGCCTCGCCGACGAGCTGCATGGCGGTCAAGACATGCATCGACACGCCCGTGGCGCCGATCGGATGGCCCTTGGCCTTCAGCCCGCCGGATGGATTGACCGGCAGGCGGCCATCCCTGGCCGTTGTGCCGTCCAGCGCAAGCTTTGCCCCCTCTCCCGGCTTGGCAAGACCCATCGCCTCGTATTCGATCAGTTCGGCTATGGTGAAGCAGTCATGCGTCTCGACGAAGGACAGATCGTCGAGCGTCACGCCGGCTGATTTCAACGCCCGGTTCCAGGCCTGTTCGCAGCCTTCGAAGGTCAGGATGTCGCGCTTCGACATCGGCAGGAAATCCTGCACATGCTCGTTGGCGCGGAAGGCAACGGCACGGCGCATCTTCAGCGCCGTGGCGGTGTCGGCAAGGATAAGGGCGGCGGCGCCGTCGGAGACCAGCGAGCAGTCGGTGCGCTTCAGTGGGCCGGCAACGAACGGGTTCTTCTCGCTCTCCTGGCGGCAGAACTCGTAGCCGAAATCCTTGCGCATCTGTGCATAGGGGTTGTCGACGCCGTTCTTGTGGTTCTTGGCGGCAATCATGGCCAGTGCATCCGACTGGTCGCCGTAGCGCTGAAAATAGGCCTGCGCGATCTTGCCGAAGACGCCGGCGAAACCCGCCGGTGTCTCGCCGTCCTCGGGCAGATAGGACGCCTTGAGCAGGTTCTTGCCGATCTCCGGGCCCGGCGTCGTCGTCATCTGCTCGGCGCCGACCACCAGCACGATGCGGGCGGCATTGGCGTCGATGGCGCGGATGCCCTGACGGACCGCGGCCGATCCGGTGGCGCAAGCGTTCTCGACGCGCGTCGCCGGCTTGAAGCGCAGCCGGTCGTCGGCCTGAAGCACCAGGCTGGCGGTAAAATCCTGCGCCGAAAAGCCGGCGTTGAAATGTCCGAGCACGATCTCGTCGACCTCGTCGGGACCGATGCCGGCATGGTCGAGCGCGTCGGTTGCCACCTTGACGATCAGATTTTCGAGCGTTTCGCCCTCGAGCTTGCCGAAGCGCGAATGCGCCCAGCCAACGATGCATGCGGTCATGGCGGTCTCCATCCTTGGCGCCAGCCTACATGTGGGCTCACGGCGCATTTCGCCTTTATTGTTCAAATATAAACAATCCTGCCCACTTCGTGAAGGGCGGGAGGCGGACAATCGCATGGTACAGCCAAGATCGCGGTCGATTTTTTTGTTGATTGACGCGTCAATAAAAAATAATCCTGTTTTCTCAAAGGATCATCGCGAGATGCCGAAAGTCGGAATGGAACCGCTGCGCCGCAAGGCGCTGATCGACGCGACGATCTCGGCGATCGGCGAGCGCGGCTCGCTCGACGTCACCATGTCCGAGATCGCCGGACGCGCCGGGGTTTCGTCGGCTCTTGCCCATCACTATTTCGGCGCCAAGGACGAGTTGTTGCTGGCGACGATGCGGCACATCCTGGCCGAACTGACCATCGACATGCGACGCGCCCTTCAATCGGCTGGTACCGCGCGCCAGCGCGTTTCGGCGGTGGTCGCCGTCAACTTCTCCGACATCCAGTTCCAGCCGGAAACCATCGCCGCCTGGCTCGCCTTCTATGTCGAGGCGCAGAAATCATCGGCCTTGCGCCGGCTGCTCAGGGTCTATGCGCGGCGGCTGCACTCGAACCTGATGAGCGGGCTTGTCGGCATCCTGCCCAGGGCCGAGGCCGACCGCGCCGCCGAAGCGACCGCGGCGATGATCGACGGGCTCTACATCAGGCGGGCGCTGAAAGACGGCGTGCCTGATGCCGCGACCGCAATCGCGCTGGTCGAGGACTATCTCGAAACAAAACTTGGCGAGCGGCGCAAACAGTGACAACGAAGCGACCCAATTTTCTGATCGTCATGGTCGACCAGCTCAACGGAACCTTGTTTCCGGACGGCCCGGCGGATTTTCTGCACACACCGCATCTGAAAGCGTTGGCTGCGCGTTCGGCGCGCTTTGCCAACAACTATACGGCGTCGCCGCTCTGCGCACCGGGCCGTGCCTCGTTCATGAGCGGGCAATTGCCGTCGCGCACCGGCGTCTATGACAACGCCGCCGAATTCGCCTCATCGATCCCGACCTTCGCCCATCATCTGCGCGCCGCCGGCTACTACACCTGCCTGTCGGGCAAGATGCATTTCGTCGGGCCGGACCAACTGCACGGTTTCGAGGAACGGCTGACGACCGACATCTACCCTGCCGATTTCGGCTGGACGCCGGATTACCGCAAGCCCGGCGAGCGTATCGACTGGTGGTATCACAATCTGGGCTCGGTGACCGGCGCCGGCGTTGCCGAGATCACCAACCAGATGGAGTATGACGACGAGGTCGTGTTCCTCGCCACGCAAAAGCTCTATCAGCTTTCGCGCGAACAGGACGATGCGAGCCATCGGCCCTGGTGCCTGACCGTCTCGCTGTCGCATCCGCACGATCCCTATGTCGCGCGCAAGCAGTATTGGGATCTCTACGAGCATTGCCAGGCACTGGACCCGGAAACCGGGTTCATCGCGCATGACGAGCAGGACGCGCATTCCCGGCGGCTGTACCACGCCAGCGACTATCCTTCTTTCGAGATCACGCCGGAACAGGTGCGTCGTTCGCGGCAGGGCTATTTCGCCAACATCTCCTATGTCGACGACAAGCTGGGCGAGATCCTGGATGTTCTCGAGCGCACCCGCATGGCCGACGACACAATCATCCTGTTCTGCTCGGACCACGGCGACATGCTCGGCGAGCGCGGCCTATGGTTCAAGATGAGCTTCTTCGAGGGCTCGGCGCGCGTGCCGCTGATGATTGCCGGCAAGGGCGTTCACGCCGGGCTGATCGAGACGCCGGTTTCCAATCTTGACGTGGCGCCGACGCTTTGCGACCTCGCCGGCATCGACATCGCTGCAATCGCGCCGTGGACCGACGGCCAGTCGCTGCTGCCGCTCACCAAGGGTATTGAGCGCACCGCGCCGGTGCTGATGGAATATGCGGCCGAAGGGTCCAACGCGCCCTTGGTTGCGATCCGCGACGGCAGATACAAATTCGTCCATTGTGAACTCGATCCGCCGCAACTGTTCGATCTCGAAGCCGATCCGCTCGAACGGGACAATCTGGCCGACGACGCGGCCAATGCGGGCCTGGTGGCGGCATTCATGGACAAGGTCCAGGCGCGCTGGGACATGGCCGGCTTCGACGCCGCTGTCCGCGAAAACCAGGCGCGCCGCTGGGTCGTCTATCCGGCGCTGCGCAACGGCGCCTATTACCCCTGGGATTTCCAGCCGCTGCAAAAAGCGTCCGAGCGCTACATGCGCAATCACATGAACCTCGACAATCTCGAAGAGAGCAAAAGGTATCCGCGAGGCGAATGATGTCAGACCTTCTCGTCCCCTCCCTCGACCACCTCAAGCAGGCCTATGCCGTCACCTCCAGGGCGACGCAGATCACACCGCTGCTGGAATCGGCGGCACTGGCCCGCGAGACGGGTGCGGCCCGCGTCTTCATCAAGCCGGAATCGCTGCAATGGGCCGGATCGTTCAAGGTGCGCGGCGCCTATTGGCGCCTGAAGCAGCTTTCCACTGATGAGGCCAGGAAAGGCGTCGTCGCCTACTCCTCCGGCAATTTCGCGCAAGGGCTGGCGGCTGCCGGCCAGGCGCTCGGCATTCCCGTTACCATCGTCATGCCGATCGACGCACCGACCGCCAAGCGTGATGCTACGGCCGGCTATGGCGCCCGCGTCGTGCTGACCGACCATGGCGAACGCGCGCGTGAGGAAGTCGCCGCCGCCAAGGCACGCGAGATCGCCGAGACCGAAGGCTTGGCCCTGCTGCATCCATTTGACGATCCGGAGATCGTTGCCGGCCAGGCGGGCGCCGGCCTCGAAGCGCTTGACCAACTCGAAGCCAAAGGCGCCAGCGCCGATCTTTTGTTCTGCTCGGTCGGCGGCGGCGGATTGATCGGCGGCGTTTCGCTCGCCTTCCACTATCTGTCGCCCGCCACTGAGATCATCGGCGTCGAACCGGAAGGTTTCAATGGCATGGGCTCGTCACTGGCACATGGCAGCATCGAGACGATGCCGATCGGCCCGAAGTCGATCTGCGACGGACTGATGTCGCGACGGCCGGGCGACGCGCCTTTCGCGGCGGTCAAGACCGCCGGTGTTCGCGGCATCACCGTCGACGACCAATCGGTGCGGCGCGCCATGCGGATCGCCTTCGAGCGCATGAAGCTGGTGCTGGAGCCGTCTGGTGCTGCCTCGCTCGCGGCACTGCTTGGCGGCAAGGTGGATGTGCAGGGCAAGACCGTCCTTGTGGTGGCTACCGGCGGCAATGTCTCGCTCGCCGATTTCATGGCGCATATGAACCATGCTTGAAGCGGATTTCGTCATCATCGGCTCCGGCTCGGCCGGCTCGGCCATGGCCTATCGCCTGTCGGAAGACGGCAAGCATTCGGTCATCGTCATCGAATTCGGCGGCAGCGATATCGGGCCGCTGATCCAGATGCCGTCGGCGCTGTCGATCCCGCTCAACATGAGCCTCTACGACTGGGGTTTTGCCAGCGAGCCGGAACCGCATCTCGGCGGCCGCGTGCTGGCGACACCGCGCGGCAAGGTTATCGGCGGCTCGTCCTCGATCAACGGCATGGTCTATGTGCGCGGCCACGCCCGCGATTTCGACCATTGGGCCGAAGAGGGTGCGGCCGGCTGGGGCTTCGCCGACGTGCTCCCCTATTTCAAGCGTATGGAAGATTCGGACGGCGGCGAGGATGGCTGGCGCGGCCACGGCGGGCCGCTGCATGTGCAGCGCGGCTCGCGTAAAAATCCGCTCTATGGCGCCTTTGTCGAGGCTGGTCGCCAGGCCGGGTTCGAACTGACCGAAGACTACAATGGTTCCAAGCAGGAAGGTTTTGGGCCGATGGAGCAGACCATCAGCGGCGGTCGCCGCTGGTCGGCGGCATCGGCCTATCTGAAGCCGGCGCTGAAGCGCAAAAATGTGAGTCTGGTCAAGGGCTTTGCGCGGCGCGTGATTATCGAGAATCAACGCGCCATCGGCGTCGAGATCGAAGCTCACAAACAGATTCAGGTCGTTAAGGCGCGACGTGAGGTGATCGTCGCCGCATCGTCGATCAATTCGCCCAAGATACTGATGCTGTCCGGCATCGGCCCGGCCGAGCATTTGCGCGAAAACGGCATTCCGGTGGTGGCCGACCGGCCCGGTGTCGGCCGCAATCTGCAGGATCATATGGAGCTCTACATCCAGCAGGAATCATTGCTGCCGATCACGCTCAATTCGGTGCTGAACCCGTTCTCGAAAGCACTCATCGGAGCGCAGTGGTTGTTCCTCAAGACCGGGCTTGGCGCCACCAACCACTTCGAAGCGGCAGCCTTCGTGCGCTCGCGCGCCGGCGTCGACTACCCCGATATCCAGTACCATTTCATCCCGGCGGCAGTCCGCTATGACGGCAAGGCGGCTGCGAAATCGCACGGCTTCCAGGCGCATGTCGGACCGATGCGCTCGAAGTCACGCGGTTCGGTGACGCTGCGTACGCCGGACCCGAAATCCAAGCCGGTGATCCGCTTCAACTACATGTCGCATCCAGACGACTGGACGGAGTTCCGCCACTGCATCAGGCTGACGCGCGAGATCTTCGGGCAGTCGGCGTTCGATCCCTATCGGGGCAAGGAAATATCGCCGGGCAGCCACATGCAGTCGGACGACGAGCTCGACATCTTCATCCGCGATCATGCCGAGAGCGCCTACCATCCTTGCGGCACTTGCAAGATGGGCCGCGCCGACGACATGATGAGCGTCGTTGATCCGGAATGCCGGGTCATTGGCGTCGAAGGCTTGCGAGTCGCCGATTCCTCGATCTTCCCGCGCGTCACCAACGGCAATCTCAATGCGCCATCGATCATGACCGGGGAGAAGGCTTCCGATCACATCCTTGGCCGGACGCCGCTGGCGCCGTCCAACCAGGAACCATGGATCAATCCGCGCTGGCAGGCGTCGGACAGATAGAGCATGATCGTGACTGCACGATCATGCATGCCGCGAAGACGATTTGGAGACCTCCCATGCGCGCCCAGCCCACGGCATCGCACTATGTCAACGGACGCTACATCGAGGACGAAGGCGGCGCGCCGCTGCCGGTCATCTATCCGGCAACCGGTGAGACCATCGCCATGCTGCGTTCGGCGACGCCGAACGTGCTGGAACTCGCCGTCGAGGCAGCACGCGCTGCGCAGCCCGCCTGGGCGCGGCTGAAGCCGGTCGAGCGCGGGCGCATCCTGCGCCGCGCCGCCGACATATTGCGCGCCCGCAATGCCGACCTCGCCCGCATCGAGACACTGGATACAGGCAAGGCGATCCAGGAAACGCTGGTGGCGGACGCCCCATCGGCAGCGGACTGCCTTGAATATTTCGGCGGTGCGGTTGCCGCCTACAATGGCGAGTCGGTCGATCTCGGCGGACCCTTCGCCTACACAAGGCGCGAAGCGCTCGGCGTCTGTGTCGGCATCGGCGCCTGGAACTACCCGATCCAGATCGCCGGCTGGAAATCGGCACCGGCGCTCGCCATGGGCAACGCCATGGTGTTCAAGCCATCGGAAAACACGCCGCTTTCAGCACTCGCACTGGCCGAGATATACAGCGAGGCCGGGCTGCCTGACGGCCTGTTCAACGTGGTGCAAGGCTATGGCGATGTCGGCGCCGGGCTCGTCGGCCACGATGTCGTCGCCAAGGTCTCGGTGACCGGCTCGGTGCCGACCGGCCGCAAGGTGCTGTCGCTCGCCGGCTCGAAGATGAAGCACGCGACGATGGAGCTTGGCGGCAAGTCGCCGCTGATCGTGTTCGACGATGCCGACGTCGAGAACGCCATTGGCGGCGCCATGCTCGGCAATTTCTATTCGACCGGGCAGATCTGTTCCAACGGCACGCGCGTCTTCGTGCAGAGCGGCATTCACGACCGCTTCGTCGAGCGTCTGATCGAGCGGACCAAGAAAATCCGCATCGGCGACCCGCTCGACCCCGAAACCCAGATGGGACCGCTGGTTTCCAAGGCGCAGCACGACAAGGTAGTGGGCTATATCGAGATCGGCAAGCAGGACAGAGCAACGCTTGCCTGTGGCGGCAACGTGCCTTCGCTGCAGGGTTTCCAGGGCGGATTCTTTGTCGAGCCAACGGTGTTCACCGGCGTCACCGACACAATGCGCATCGCCCGCGAGGAGATTTTCGGGCCTGTCATGAGCGTGCTGAAATTCGACGGTGAGGACGAGGTGATCGACCGCGCCAACGACACCGAATTCGGCCTTGCCGCCGGCGTCTTCACGCGCGACCTGCCGCGCGCCCACCGCGTCATTGCCGAGCTGCAGGCCGGCACCTGCTGGATCAACGCCTATAATCTGACGCCGGTCGAAATCCCGTTCGGCGGCTTCAAACAGTCGGGCATCGGACGTGAGAATTCATTGGCGGCGCTGGCACTCTATTCGCAGCTGAAGTCGATCTATGTCGATACCGGGGATGTGGCGAGCCCGTACTGATCAAGTCCTACGCCTTCGGATCGGCCGTCCCATCCAGATACTGGGTCAGCGCACAGACCAGGTGGTAGAAGATGCTGGCCGGCACGTCCGATGCCAGTGAGCGGCCGCGCTCGTCGATGCGGTCGATCCACAGGCCGAGCGGCGCCGGGTCGATGTGCCAGCGAAACAGCCGGCCGACGCGCGCTTCGATCTCGGGCTTCAGGTCCGGCCCGCCCGAACCATCCAGCGCGATAGCCGCCTTCACCGCTTCGGCCTGCGGCCAGCTGCGTGATATCAGGTCGAGCGGCAGGCCCTGCCGCGAGACGGCGCCATAGGCAAGGCCGGTGGCGCGGTTGAGGCCATTGGCAGTGGCCGACGCGTAAAGTTTTCTGGCAAAGCCGCTCAATTCGGCCTGGCCGCTGCGTCCAGCGAAATCGACCAGCAGCGAGGCCCACTCGAAATGGTGGCCAGGCTCGGTCCATGACCCTTTCTCTCCTGCGGATGGCTTCCATTCGGCATCGAAATACTCGCCAAGCGTCCAGCTTTCCGGATCGAAGAAATGACTTCGGAAGAGGTCGATGATGCGCGCTGCGCGGCGCAGATGGGCGCGCTCGCCAGTCGCCTGATGCCAAGCGAGGAAGGCCTCGAGCAGATGCATATGCGGGTTGGAGCGGCGCTCGCCTTTGCCGTCCGATGTCTCGAGGAAGCCGGTCATGCGGCTGTCTTCGAGATGCGCATCGAGAAAGGCGAAGGTTTCCTCGCCGAGGCGCAAGGCGTCTGGATTGCCAGACATATGCGCATGCGCGAGCGCCAGGAGCACGCAGGAATGATCGTAGGCATCCTCGGTGGCGTCGGCGACCGAACCGTCGACATTCAGCGTCCGAACCCAGCCGCCCTTGTCGGTGCGGCCCTTGCCGGCCATGAAGGCGATGCCGTGGCTGATCAGCCGGTCGGCCGGACCGTCCCAGCCGCGCGCTCGGGCGACGGCGAAAGCATAAACCTGCCTTGCCATGGTGCGCATGCGCTTGGGCTTCATCAGCGGCGAGGCGTCCAGGCCGAGCGCTTCGTGAAAGCCGCCATGGCGTTCGTCGACCCCCGATGTCGACCACAGCGGCAAGGTCTCCTGAAACAGCCAGTGATGCACGCGCCGGCGCCAGGCGCCGCTTTCGATAACGCGGTCATGCGCCGGCGTGAACCTGGTTTCCAGGCGACCCGATTTTTCGAGCTGCTCGACGATCTTCTTGACGTGCTGGCTGTGGCTGACCGGGGCGACGAAAGTGGCATCCGATGTCGAAACGATGGCGATGTCCTTCATGCCGATCGCCGACAGCAGGCGGCCGTCACTGCGAATGTAGGAATTCTCGCAATCGATGGCGACGACATCGCCGATGATGACATTGCCCCGGTCGTCTGCGGGGCCGACATCGAGCAGCGACTGCCACGAACCGAGATCGTTCCAGCGGAAGCCGGCCGGCACCATGGCAATGTCTTTTGCCCGCTCCATGATGGCGTAGTCGATCGAGTTCGACGGAATGGCGGCGTAGAGTTCTAGCGGCATGTAAAGGCCGGACAGATCCGATGTCGCTGCCTTGTAAGCTGCTTCGGTGGCCTGCCAGATATCCGGCTGGAGCGCTATGAAGGCCTCACGCATGGTGCTGGCGCGAAACAGGAAGATACCGGTGTTCCAGTAGAAATTTCCGGCCTTGAGATAGCTCTGCGCAGTCTCAATATCCGGCTTTTCGACGAAGCGCGATACATCGAAGATGCCGCCGCTTTCGGCTGCGACCTCGATATAGCCGTAGCCGGTCTCGGGCTGTGTCGGCTTGATGCCAAACACCACCAGCCGTCCACTACGCGCTGCCTCGGTGCCGGCTTCGACGCTCTGCCAGAACTGGCGCGGGGTTGATATCTCATGGTCAGACGGCACCACCAGCACCAGGCTGTCGCCGAATTCGGACAGCGTGCGCAGTGTCGCCAGTGCGACGGCAGCAGCTGTGTTGCGCCCGGTCGGCTCGAACAGCGGACCGCCGCCGGCGAGGTCGAGGCCGGCAAGATCGGCGTGGACACGATCGGCATGGCGCTCCGCGGCGATCAGGAAGATCGGCGTTTCGCCTTCCGGCCGGGCGGTCAGCCGACGCAAGGTCTTGGCCAGCATCGAGCCGTCGCCAGACAGATCGTGGAACTGCTTGGGGTTGTCCTCGCGTGACAGCGGCCACAACCGCGAGCCGACGCCGCCGCTCATGACAAAACTGACAATACGCTCGGTCATTCAACTACCATTCAAAAGGTCTGGTTGTAGGCGCCCACCTCGGGGCTGCGGCGCAGCACGGCGTCGACAGCCTCGAACATCTCCCGCCGACGCTGCGACGACACCGGGCTTTCGACGACCACGACCAGTTCCGGCTTGTTCGACGAGGCGCGCACCAGCCCCCAGGTGCCGTCATCCGCGACGACACGCACGCCGTTGACGGTGACCAAGTCTACGATCTTCTGGCCAGCAAAAACCATTCCGTCCCGCTTCATGGCCTGAAAGTCGGCAACCACCCGCTCGACCACGCCATACTTCACATCGTCCGCGCAGTGCGGCGACATGGTCGGCGTGCCGAAGGTCAGCGGCAGCGCGCGGTAGAGATCGGCCATCGAACTGCCGGGACTGCGATCCAGCATCCGGCAGATGGCGATGGCGGTGACCAGCCCATCGTCATAACCCCGCCCGATCGGCGGGTTGAAGAAGAAATGGCCCGACTTTTCGAAACCGGCGACGGCGCCAAGCTCGGCGACACGGCGCTTGATGTAGGAGTGGCCGGTCTTCCAGTAATCGGTGACGGCGCCGTTGGCGCGCAGCACTGCGTCGGTGTTGAACAGGCCGGTCGACTTGACGTCGACGACGAAGGTCGAGCCCGGATGCTGGCTGGAGATATCGCGCGCCAGCATCACACCGACCTTGTCGGCAAAAATCTCATTGCCCTCATTGTCGACGACGCCACAACGGTCACCGTCGCCATCGAAGCCAAGGCCGACATCGGCTCCCGTCTCCAGCACCTTGTCCCTGATGGCATGCAGCATCTGCATGTCCTCGGGATTGGGGTTGTAGCGCGGAAAGGTATGGTCGAGTTCGACATCGAGCGGGATGACCTCGCAGCCGATGCGCTGCAGCGCTTGCGGCGCGAAGGCGCCGGCGGTGCCGTTGCCGCAGGCGGCGACCACTTTCAGCTTTCGCGTGATGCGCTTGTCGCGGGTCAAATCGTCGAGATAAGTGGCGCTAAAATCGCGGATGAAATCGTAGGAGCCGCCGCCGACGAGATCGAAATCACCAGCCAGCACGATCGCCTTCAGCGCGCTCATCTCTTCCGGGCCGAAGGTCAGCGGCCGCGCAGCACCCATCTTGACGCCAGTCCAGCCATTTTCGTTGTGCGAAGCGGTGACCATGGCGACCGAGGGCGTATCCAAAGCGAACTGGGCGAAATACGCCATCGGCGACAACGCCAGTCCGATGTCCCTCACCCGTGCGCCTGCGGCCATCAAACCGGACACCAGGGCCAGTTTGATCGACAGCGAATAGGAGCGGAAATCATGCCCGGTGACGATATCTGGACCGGCGCCGAGACGGCGGATAAGCGTGCCAAGCCCCATGCCGAGCGCCTGGACGCCGATCAGATTGAGCTCCGGCAGTTGCGCGGAGCCGGGATGGCCGAACCACCAGCGCGCGTCATATTCGCGAAAGCCGGACGCCTTGATCAGCGCTTCGGTTTCGAATTCGAAACTGTTGGGCCGGGCGTCGCCAACGATGCTGAAGGACAAGACTGGAAACTCCGAATGGCAGAAATTACGAATTGTCGAGGGCTGCGGCTTAGCACACAAGGCTTTAGGCCACGTTTATTCCGGAAGGGAATCCGGGCCTTTCGGGCAATGCTCGACGAAAGCCGACGAAATGCGACAGAAGTGCCGCCGTGCCGCTTGCAGGAACCAAGTGTGGCGGCTATAAGCCCGCGGTCTGGTCACGGAGTGTAGCGCAGCCTGGTAGCGCACCTCGTTCGGGACGAGGGGGTCGCAGGTTCAAATCCTGCCACTCCGACCAGAAAAAACAAAGAGTTAGCGCATCCCGACTTCGGCGCTCCACCTGCCCCTCAAGCGAGACTACTCGCGTCCCCCGTCAGTCGGATGGGCGAGTTTCTATTCGCCGTGCCTCTGTGACTCGGCCGACAGCGATGCCTGTTGCACTGGACAGTAACCAGACGGTCCAACCGGCCGCCTGATGCTTTCATGCGTGCGCTCGCGGACAGATTCTGGAAAGATCCTGACGGATACGCGCGTTTCCGCTCAGCGGAGGCCAAAAAAGCTCAAGATCGCTATCACGATGACTACAGCTCCAACGAGCCAGATGATGTTGTTCATGATCTCTCTCCTGTTGCCTGGGGAAGCCCGCGCCTCTGGCGGAGAACGCGGGCCGACCAGCCTCTGCCGACTGATCTGCAGCAGACACCAAATCGTGATCCGGCTGCGAGAAATAAACCATCAGGCACGCCTAATGTTCCGTCGTGCGTCCCATGATCATAGGCGCCGGCATCATCACCACGACAGCACTGTCGTGACAGGTTTCGTCCTAACCCATCGGCACCATCCCGTGGTGATCGAACGACGGGTACCGACGCAGGGATCCGGCCCGATTCTTGATGGGAGTCGGGTCTTGATGGGAGTGGGGCCACGAGAGGCCTGTGGCACGCATCCCAATCATGCCCGCAACCAGACTTAAGTCCAGCCCCTGCCCGACCGAAGTCCAGGTTGGAAACGCTTGCCCTTGCCCCAAATTCGGGTGGTGGGCGAAAAATGATCAATGAAAAACTAAAGAGCAGCAGCATGTCGAACCGTGAGACCAAGAAATCCCATGCCCTGGGCATGCGCTTGACAGAGATCAAAGCCAGGATGCAGGAAGCCCAGATTACCGAAGACGAGATGAAGACCTTCCAGAGGTCGCGGCCATCATGGAGGGCGACGAGGGCCGAATCGAGATTGACGACCTGATTGCCGCGTCATTCCTCACCGACACGACGCTGAACAGCCAGAAGCGTTAAGCGACCATGCCGACGATTAGCAGACTTTTTGATTCCCCCGCCGATGCGGCGCGGGTCGCCAGCGACTTGGTGGCGGCCGGAATTCCTCGCGTACAGATCGCCATCATCGGGCCTTACAATAACGAGGCGGGATCTCTTAGGGTTTCCGCTTTGGGATCGTTACTTGGCGCTGCCGCCGGCGTGTTGGCCTGCCTGAGCGCCGTTGCGGCCTATGGCACCAATCCTGTTGCTGCGAGCGTGCTGCCAACAGCGGTGGCGGGCGCGGTCTGTGGCAGCGTTGCCGGCGGTCTGTTTGGAACATTCGCCATGGCCGCCATGAAGGCGGATGATCAAGACGTTGCCGAGGGGGTGGTTCTGGTGATGGCGCATGTCGATGAAAATGACGCCGACATCGCTCAGACAGTGCTCGGCGGTTGCCCACCGTCGACGTTCGTGGCCGAAGCAGCGTAGGAAGGGCCCGCCCGACGTCGTCGGGACGGGCTCTCTGCGTTCACCAGTGATTGAACCCAACACGCGCCAGATAGCAATTCGAGTGGCAGAGAATGTTCCTGCGCCGGACGCAAAGGCTGGCCGGTGGCAGGTTTCATGGCGGGCCGCATATTTTGACGAAAAGGTCCGTCGGCTTTAGGGTCGATGGACCTGATGGAGTCAGCGAAAACGGCGGGCCGAGTGCAACATGAATTTGAATTCAACCACAGCCCCGCCCTTGATTCTTGTGATGACGCTGGTTCTCTTCGCTGGCTGTTCATCGCTCGGCAGAACCGTCGATGCAGCGAAATACGATTCGATGACGTGCACCGACCTCAACAGGGCGATGGGAGACCTCGCCCGTGACATCTCGCAAACGGCAATCACGCGCGGCAAGGTGGCCAACACCAATGTTCCACGCTGGCTGCTCGGCGGCTCACGCGTGAAGACGGCGGTAGCCAACCGTGAAACAGCCAGGATCGACCGGCTTAAGCAGCAACAGGATGCCATTGCCGCTGTGCGAGGACGCAAGTGCCCCAGGTCCGCGAATTGAGCGGACAGCCAATGCCTCGGTGCGGAGCCCGGTTCAGGCGCTCAGGCGAAATCGCGTCACGTCGATCGCCGCGGCCATCAGCGTCTGTGTGTAGGCGTGCCGCGGATCGCTGAAGATAGCCTCAGTCGGCCCTTCCTCGACGATCTTGCCCTGTTTCATGACGATGATGTAGTCGGCCATGGCGCGCACGACCGACAGATCGTGGCTGATGAAGAGATAGGACAATTCGTGGTCCGCCTGCAGCTTGCGCAGCAGTTCGACGATCTGTTTCTGCACAGAGCGATCGAGCGCCGAGGTCGGCTCATCCAATACCACCAGCCTGGGCTTCAGGATCATGGCGCGAGCAATGGCGATGCGCTGCCGCTGGCCGCCGGAGAATTCGTGCGGGTAGCGATTGCGTGCGTTGGGGTCGAGGCCGACCTCGCGCAAGGCGTCGACCGCGCGTTGATCACGCTGCTTGCCCGAAAGATCAGGCTCATGCACCAGAAGTCCTTCGGTGATGACTTGGCCGACGGTCATACGCGGCGACAGCGAGCCGAACGGGTCCTGGAAGACGAGCTGCATCTGGCGCCGCAGCGGCCGCATCGCCTGCCTGTCGGCTTGGGAAATGTCGCGATCGCCGAAACGGATAAGCCCGTCGCTCGGCAACAGCCGCAGCAAGGCGCGGCCGAGCGTCGACTTGCCCGAGCCGGATTCACCAACGATGCCGATGGTCTGGTTTCGCTGCAGCCGGATCGAGATGTGATCGACGGCACGCAGCATCAGCGGTTCACCAGCAAGAAACCCGCCGCCAATCCTGAACGTCACTTCGACATTTCTACCTTCGAGCAGCACCGGAGCATTGGCGGGCGGCGGCGCCTTGCTGCCGGCCGGCTCGGCCGCCAGCAGCATTTTCGTGTAGGCATGCTGGGGATGGACGAAGATGGCCTCCGCCTCCCCCTCCTCGACAACCTCGCCCTGGCGCATGACATAGACCCGGTCGGCAAAGCGGCGGACGATGCCAAGATCGTGGGTGATGAAGACGATCGCCATGCCGAGCTTGCGCTGCAATTCGGCCAGAAGCATCAGGATCTGCGCCTGGATGGTCACGTCGAGCGCCGTCGTCGGCTCGTCGGCGATCAATATGTCAGGGTCGTTGGCGAGCGCCATCGCGATCATCACACGCTGGCGCTGGCCACCGGACATTTCATGCGGATAGGATTTCATCCGCCGCTCGGGATCGGGAATATGCACCAGCCGCAGCAGCTTGAGCGCCTCTTCCCGCGCCTCGGCGGCATTCAGGCCCCGGTGCCGGCGGATCGGCTCGATCAACTGATTGCCGATCGAATAGAGCGGATCGAGCGAAGTCATCGGCTCCTGAAAGATCATGCTGATCTTGCGGCCACGAACCTGGTTGAGCTCGGATTTGCTGAGCGTCAGAAGATTGCGGCCGCGATAATCGACGCTGCCTGTCGCTTCGCCATTCGATGCCAGCAGGCTCATCGCCGCCATCATCGTCTGGCTTTTGCCGGACCCGGATTCGCCAACCACGGCAACGGTCTCGCCCGCATTGACGTGGATGCTGATGCCCTTCACCGCCTCGACTGCGCCGTCGAGCGTGCGGAAGCGGACACGCAGATCCTTGACGCTGAGGATCGTTTCGGAAGCAGCCATCTTAGCGATCCCCATCTTATCGATCTCTCGGGTCCAGTGCGTCGCGCAGGCCGTCGCCGACGAAGTTCAGCGCGAACAGCGTCGAGACGAGGAAGAAGGCGGGAAACAGGAGCAGCCAGTTGGCGGTGCCGATGTTCTTGGCGCCGACCGAGATCAGCACGCCCCAGCTGGTCATCGGCTCCTGCACGCCGAGGCCGAGAAACGACAGGAAGCTTTCCAGGATGATGACCTGAGGCACCAGCAGCGTCATGTAGATCACCACCGGGCCGAGCAGGTTGGGGATGACGTGGCGCAGCAGGATACCGCGCTGGCCGACACCCATGGCTTCCGCCGCCTGGACATATTCCTGCCGGCGGATCGACAGCGCCTGGCCGCGCACGATGCGCGCCATGTCGAGCCACAGCACGGCGCCGACCGCCAGGAACATCAGCACGAAGTTGCGGCCGAAAAACACTACCAGCATGATGACGAAGAAGATGAAGGGCAAGGAATAGAGCACGTCGACGATGCGCATCATCACCTCGTCGACCTTGCCGCCGGCAAAGCCGGCAGCGGCCCCGTAGACCACGCCGATGACCACCGCCACGACACCCGCGAGCAGGCCGATGGCCAGCGATATACGCCCGGCCATCAGCGTGCGCGACAACAGATCCCGGCCGGTGTTGTCGGTGCCGAACACGAAATATTGCTGCTTGATCGAGGCGCTCATCGTCACTTCGAGACCGTCGGGCGACTTGCTCTCGATCTTGGTGTCGTCAAAGGCATCGGAACGGTCGAGATAGCGTATGTTGCGATCGTCGATCGGCCTGGTCGACTTGACGGTGACGAAGACCTGGTTGCCTTCCTGCCGCCACTCCTTGATGTCGACCCGCATGCGCTTGATCGCTTCGGTAAGCGCCGTCTCGATCATGTCGGCCTTCGGATAGGCTGACAGGCTTGGCGGCATACGCACATAGTCGGCATAGATGGTGGTGTATTGATGCGGCACGAACCACGGTCCGAACACGCTGACGACACCGATCAGGGCAAGGTAGTACAGGCTGAACATGGCGGCGCGATTGGCCTTGAGCCGCGCCCAGGCATCCCCCCAGAGCGAACGGCCAATGACGGTGGGGGCTGTGGCTGCGATGTCAGTCATAGCGCACCCTCGGATCGACGACCGCGTACATGACGTCGACGATCAGGTTGAAGACAATGGTAAAGATGGCGATCACCACCACCGTTCCCATCACCAGCGTGTAGTCACGATTGAGCGCGGCATCGACGAAATAGCGGCCGACGCCTGGAATGGAGAAGATCGTCTCGACAATGACCGAGCCGGTCAGCAATGCCGCCGCCGCCGGACCGGTGAAGGAGACGATCGGCAGGATGGCACCGCGCAGCGCGTGCTTGACCACCACCGACCAATCGGACAGGCCGAGCGCGCGCGCCGTGCGGATGTGGTGGGACCGCAAGGATTCGATCATCGAGCCACGCATCAGCCGGGCGACGATGGCGATCTGCGGCAGAGCGAGCGTCAACACCGGACCGACCTTGTTGATGAAAGCGCCATCGCCCCACCCACCGATCGGCAGCAGCCTCCAGGTCAACCCGAACAGGAGTTGGATCACCGGCGCGATGACGAAGGTTGGGATGGTGCTGCCGGCCGTCGCCAGCGCGATCACCGTATAGTCGCCAAGCTTGTTCTGGTTAAGCGCCGCAATGGTGCCGAGCACACAACCGAGCAGCAGCGCCAGGACGAGCGCCGAGGCACCGAGCTGAACCGATATAGGCAGGCCCTTGGCGAAGAGTTCGGTGACGGTGAAGTCCGGCATGTTGTAGCTCGGGCCGAAATTGCCGCGCAGCAGATTGCCGAGATAATGGACGAATTGCAGCCAGAGCGGATCGTTGAGGCCGAACTGGGCTTCGAGATTGGCCCTGATCTCGGGGCTCAGCCCCCGCTCCTGGTTGAATGGGCCGCCCGGCGCGACGCGCATCAGGAAAAACGCCATGGTCACGATGACGAACAGCGTCGGGATGGCGGTCAGAAGCCGCCGTAATACGTATCGCAGCATCGGTGCCCCGCTTGACCCAGAGCAACGCGCGTCCAGCTGGACGGTTGCGCTCTAGCCTTCAAATCTTCGCACCGACATGCCGAAAATCGATTCCGGTTCCCGGGCCGATGCGATGGCAAACCAGCACCGCCGCGCATCTCGTTGCGCGGCGGCCCGGCTAAGGATCAGTCCTTGCTGATGAAGCGGGACGGATGGATGTCCATCACATTGTCGTCGAAGCCATGCAGCTTCGAGGAAACGATGTCGTGGAAGCTGTAGTAGAGAAGCGGAATGTTACCGACGTCATCGACAAGGATGCGCTCGGCCTCAGTGAGGTCCTTCATGCGCTCTTCCGGTTTGCCGCCGGCAGCCGCAGCCTTGTCCATGGCCGCTTCATATGCCGGGCTGACATAGCTCGAATAATTGTTGCCGCTGGCCTTGCGGGTGATGCCGAGGAAGGTCTCCGGATCCTTGTAGTCGGCGATCCAGGCGGCACGCGCCACGTCGTAGTCGCCCTTCTGCTCGAGGAAGGAGTAGTGGGTCTTGGTGTCGGTGTTGACGAGCGAGACGTCGATGCCGAGCGGCTTCAACTGTTCCTGGATGGCGACGGCCGTGTTCTTGTGGTTTTCCGAAGTGTTGTAGCGGATCTCCATCTTCAATGGATGCTCGGGCGTATAGCCGAGTTTCTCGAGGGTCTTCTTGGCAGCGTCCTCGCGGTCGATCTGCGACATGTCGGCGTATTTGGCCATTGCCGGCGTGTAGCCCGCGATGCCCGGAGGCACCATCGAATAGCCAGGCAGCATCGAGTTCTGCCAGACCTTCTCAGCGAGGAAGTCGCGGTCGATCGCCATCGAGATGGCGTTGCGCAGTTCGACATTGTCCCACGGCGCCTTGTCGGTCTTGATCGCATAATAATAGGTGCCGAGATAAGGTCCGACGCGGACCTGGTCGCCGAACTTGGTCTTGAGATCAGCGAGTTGTTCGGTCGGCAGGTCGCCGTAGCTGTCGAGTTCGCCGGCCTCGAAGCGCTTCATCGCCGATGAGCGGTCTTCGGTCGGGATATAGTTGACGACGTCCATCTTGACGGTCGCGGCGTCCCAGAATTTCGGATTCTTGACCAGCTTCATGTGGTCGTTGGGAATCCACTCGGCCAGCGTATAGGCGCCGTTCGAAACGAGATTACCCGCCTTGATCCAGTCGGCGCCGAGCTTGTCGATCGAAGCCTTGTTGACCGGATAGGTGGCCTGGTGGGTCAGCATCTCCAGGAAGTAAGGCGTCGGCGCCTTCAGCGTGACTTCGAGGGTATTTGCGTCAATCGCTTTGACACCCATATCCTCCGGCTTGCCCTTCTTGGTGTTGACGTCCTCCGCACCCTTCACCGGGTACAGCATCGAGGCGTATTCGGCAGCGGTGGCCGGATCTTCCAGCCGGCGAAACGAATAGACGAAGTCGTCCGCCGTCACCGGGCTTCCATCCGACCAGAGGCCATCCTTGCGCAGCTTGAAGGTGTAGACAGTGCCGTCGTCGGACACTGTCCAGCTTTCGGCCGCGCCTGGGATGAGGTTCGTTTTCTGGTCATGCATGACCAGGCCCTGGAACAGGTCGCGTATGATATCGGCTTCGTAGACGGTCGAGGTCTTGTGCGGATCGACCGTCTCCGCTTCGGCGGCGCTGCCTCTGTTATAGACGGTCTCGGCGAAAGCCGGCGTGTAGAACGTGCCGGCGGCCAGCGCCATGGTCGTGGCGAGCACCGTCGCCTTCAGCATGTTTTTCAGCATGAAGTTCTCCCTGTCGGCGCTGCCGTTCGCGCGCCTAGTAAGTGTTGACGCCCTGGAGTCGATATCTGACCCCTTTGAGCGCGCCGCTGGTTCCCGTCCTGCGGCTCGTGCCCAGACACTAACGCGGGGAATTTTTATTTCAACAGACTCTCTGGGTCACCCAAAGTAAGGCGGACGAAAGCTATGGCGTGGCCACTGAAACACCAGCCGAAACCAGAAGCTTGACTTGGTTTCTTCACCTCGACGCCATTTTTCACCGCGAATCGGAGCCATGCCAGTTTGCCGGAATGTCTTAATGCGTTCTTAAGCAACCTGGGGTTACATTATGAGTACCTTCTATATGGTTCGAACTTCAGATCTCGTGGCGGCTATGAGTAACAGAGCAAGTAAATTGCCCAAAATCCGTCAATTAATGCGGAAATTTCAAGAAGAACACGGCACTTCTGCGGTCGAATTTGCCTTGCTTTCACCGATTTTCATTCTTCTTCTACTCGGAATGGTTGCATATGGTATATACTTCGGCGCCGCCAACTCGATCCAACAGATCGCCGCGGATGCCGCCCGCACGGCAATTGCTGGGTTGAACCAGACCGAACGCCAGACCCTCGTAGCCAGCTTCGTCACCAACAATGCCGGCGGATATCCCTTCGTGGATGTCAGCAAGTTGACCTACCAGGCCAACGACAGCACGGCTGATGGAAGCCAGTTCGTGGTTTCCATCCAGTACGACGCCCGCAACCTGCCGATCTGGAACCTTTTCCCGGGCATAGCCATGCCCGGGACCACGATCAAGCGCCAGTCAACGATCAGGGTCGGGGGCATTTGAATGCTGCTGCATGCGTGCAATGGGATCGGTCGGCTTGCCCGGTTGATGCTGAGTGACAGGAAAGCGAACTTCACCGTCATGGCGGCATTGAGCGCGCCGGTGGCGCTGGCGCTGGCCGCGGTGGCGATCGACGAAGCCTCGATCTACACCGAGCGCCGCGAAGCCCAGGCAATGGTGGACCTGGCGGCGATCACTGCCGCCTCGAACATGACCAAAGTCAACACAGCGGTTGTCACCACACTGACCGACAACGGCATGCCAGGGGTTGTCGTTCAAAGCTCAGGACAGACGATCGAGCCGGCGGCCGGCAAAACCGTCGTGACGGTCACGCCCGGGCGATATGTGGCATCCGGCGCCAATGTGGGCCAGCGTTTCCAGGCCAGCGTAACACCCTACAATGCCGTCCGTGTCACCCTGAAGAAGATCCCGGCCCGCTATTTCGCGAGTTCGCTGATCCCCACTCCCGTCATCGGCACCCAAGCCATCGCCAGCATGACGCCGCAGGCGACGTTCTCGGTCGGATCGAGGCTCGCAAGCCTCAATGGCGGTATCCTCAACGCGCTTCTCGGCGGACTTCTCGGCAGCAACATCTCGCTCAGCGTCATGGACTACAACGCGCTGCTCTCCGCCGATGTGAGCGTGCTCTCCTTTGTCGACGGCCTTGCCACACAGCTGAACCTGACCGGCGTGTCGTATTCGGATGTGCTGGCATCGAAGGCGACCGTCGGCCAGATCGCCACTGCCATGGCCAATGTGCCCGGGCTTGGCAACACGGCCAAGGTCGCCCTGCAGACGATCGCGTCCAAGTCGACCGGTACGGTCCAGATCCCGCTCAGTCATCTGGTCGATCTCGGCTCCGTCGGCAAGTTGGGCCTCGGGCAAAGGCCCGCCGGCCTCGGCGTCGACGCCAGCGCCTTGGGAATGCTGACGGCCGCCGCCGGGCTGGCAAACGGTTCAAAACAGGTCGACGTCGCCCTAGGCGCCACCATTCCGGGCGTGCTGTCGACCACGCTCGCCATCGCCATCGGCGAACCGCCGCAATCCTCGCCGTGGCTGGCGGTTGGAGAAGCCGGCACCGTGGTTCGCACCGCGCAAACGCGCATCAAGCTGCTGGTCACGGTCGGCGTCGGCAATCCAAACCTGGGCGGCGGTATCAGCCTGCTGTCAGTCAAGCTGCCGCTGAATGTCGAAGTGGCCTACGCCGAAGCAAAGCTGACCGACATCAGTTGCCCGACCGGCCCCGACAGCCTGAAGGTTACCATTGCCGCGAAGCCCGGCATCGCGGCGGTGAACCTTGCCGCCAGCGATGCCGATAACAGCCCCACCGCCTTCGCGGATTTCAGCAACCCGCAGTCGTTCTCCGACGCCAACATCGCGGATGTCAGCCTCAATCTGTTGCTGTTAAAAATCCCGCTAATACTGGTGAAGGGTTCGGCGGGTGCCGACATCACCAACGTCAGCCCGACCAACCTGGTCTTCAACAAAACCGAGATCGCCGCCAAAACCATCAAGACGACGCCAACACGGGACATTACCCAGACCCTGACAACGTCACTGGTCGACAAGTTGTCGCTTTCCGTCAATGCGCTTGGTATCCTCGGGCTTGACATAACGGCGTTGCTCGGCACCGTGAAGCCAGCTGTGACGACGCTTTTGAAAACCGTAACGGCACCAGTCGACACATTGCTTTACAACCTGCTCGATACGCTCGGCGTGCATCTCGGCGAGGCCGATGTCCGGGTCACCGGCGCGACATGCGGACGTGCCGTGCTGGTGCAGTAACGGTCCGGGTATCAGTCGAGCCTGCCAAAAAAGACTCCGAGCGCTGGCAGCAAAAGCTCGGTCGTGACGATCGCGGCATTGCCATCCAGCCGTGCAACCGCTCCGATGTCCCCGGGCAACGGCCAATTGGCCGGTCCTCCAGCGAAATTGAAGACACAGAGCAGTCTTTCGCCGCCGCCCTCGCGAACGAAAGCCAGCACGTCACCCTCGGCGTCGAGAAAGCGGATCGAGCCTGATACCAGCGCCTCATGCTCCCCGCGCAAGGCCAGCGTGGTCCGATAGGACTTCAGCACCGAGGCCGTGTCGGCATTCTGGACGTCGACCGCGCGGGTGCGATGGCTGGCCGGTATCGGCAGCCAGGGCCTGGCCGTGGAGAAGCCTGCATTGTCGGCGCCGGCCTCCCAGACCATTGGCGTGCGACACCCATCCCTGCCCTTGACGCCTGGCCAGAAGCGGATGCCGACGGGATCGCGCAGATCCTCATAGGCCAGCTCCGCCTCCTCCAGGCCCAGCTCCTCGCCCTCATAGAGGCAGATCGAGCCGCGCAGGCAGGACAACAGCATGATCGAGAATCTTGCGACGGCGTCGGGATCGCTGCCCGGCCTTGTCCAGCGGCTGACATGGCGCACCACGTCATGGTTGGAGAACGCCCAGCAGACCCAGCCGTCGGAGACGGCCGCCTCGAAGGCTTCGACGCAGCCACGCACATGCGCGGCCGAGAACTGCGGACCGAGCAGGTCGAAGGTGTAACACATATGCAGCTTGTCGCCGCCTGAGGTGTAAGCCGCGAGCGTCTGCAGCGAGCGGCCTTCATCGCCGATTTCGCCAACCGCGGCGCGGTCGTCATATTCATCGAGCAGCGCCCTGAAGCGGCGCAGGAACGCCAGGTTTTCCGGCTGCGTCTTGTCGAATAGATGCTCCTGGTAGAGGTAGGTGTTGGTCTCGCCGTTGGTGCCGGCGACACTCGACGCCAGCGGCGGATTGCTGCGCAGCCAGCGGTCGTGGACATAGTAATTGACCGTATCGAGCCGGAAGCCGTCGACGCCGCGCTCCAGCCAGAACCGCACCGTGTCGAGAAGCGCGTCCTGGACCTCCGGGTTGTGGAAATTCAGGTCGGGCTGCGAGGCAAGGAAATTGTGCATGTAGTATTGCCGGCGGGTCGAATCCCATTCCCAGGCCGGGCCACCGAAGACGGAGAGCCAATTGTTGGGCGCGCTGCCGTCGGGCTTGGTATCGGCCCAAATGTACCAGTCAGACTTGGGGTTATCGCGGCTGGCGCGGCTTTCGACAAACCAGTTGTGCTTGTCGGACGAATGCGACAGCACCTGGTCGATGACGATCTTCAGGCCGAGACGATGCGCCTCGGCGACCAGCGCATCGAAATCCTCGAGCGTGCCGAACATCGGATCGACATCGCAGTAATCCGACACGTCGTAGCCCATATCGGCCATCGGGGACTTGAAGAAAGGCGACAGCCAGACTGCGTCGACACCAAGCGAGGCGACATGGGCGAGCCTCGACGCAATGCCGGCGAGATCACCGCTGCCGTTGCCGGTCGTGTCCTGGAAGGAGCGCGGATAGATCTGGTAGATGACGCAACCGCGCCACCATCCGGTCTTGTCACTCGCCGCCATTGCGCTTCTCCCCTGTACCGGCTTGCGCTCGTTCGATCATGAAGATCACCGCCCGTCCCGATATCGGTCGCGAGTTGTCCGCCGCATCCGGCGCTTCGATGGCTGGAGCCCAGAAGAATCCGTCTCGTTCAGGCAAGGTGAACATGCAGGCCCGGCGATCGCCGTTGATGATGACGGCAAGGCGGCTGACGCCACCCAGGATCATGACGAGGCGGTACCGCTGCGGGTCCTGCCAGCACTGTTCATCGAACGGCGCGCCTGTCTCGGTCAGCCATGCGACGTCCGGCATCCCCGAGCCCGCCTGCGGCTGGCCAGTTAGGAAGCTTGTGTCGAAGAGCGCCTGCATCGACCGGCGCAGCCTCAAGAGTTCCTCCGTGTAGCGCTCCAGCACCTGGTCACGGCCGGCCCAGTCGAGCCAGGTGATCTCGTTGTCCTGCGCATAGGCGTTGTTGTTGCCCTGCTGGGTCCGGCCGAACTCGTCGCCTGCCGTCAGCATGATGGTGCCGCGTGAGGCAAACAGCGTGGCGAGCAGCGCGCACTGATCGTTCTGGCGAGCCTCCCATACGGCCGGATCGTCCGCATCCCCTTCGACGCCGCTGTTCCAGGACAGGTTTTCATTGTGACCGTCGCGGTTCTGCTCGCCATTGGCTTCGTTGTGCTTGCGCTCGTAGCGCACGATATCGGCGAGCGTCATGCCGTCATGGGCGGCGATGAAATTGACGGTCCGACTGGCGTTTTGCCTGTTCGTTGCGAACACATCGGACGAACCGGCAAGCCGGGTCGCCAGCGCACCGACCATGCCGGCGTCGCCGCGCCAGAAGCGCCTGACGTCATCGCGATACTTGTCGTTCCATTCGAGGAAGGGCGGCGGGAAATTACCGAGCTGATAGCCGTCGGAACCGATGTCCCACGGCTCGGCGATCAACACGCGATCGGCCAGCAGCGGGTCGTCGCGCATCGCTCTCAGCATCGGCGCCTCGGCATCGAATGTTCCTTCAACCCTGCCCAGAATGGGCGCCAGGTCGAAGCGGAAGCCGTCGACGCCGGCATCCCTGACGAAATGGCGCAGCGTGTCGAGGACCATCTCCTGGACGACAGGATGATCGCAAGCGACCGTGTTGCCGGTGCCGGTATCGTTGGCCAGCCCGCCGTCTGATGAGTGCCGGTAGTAGGCCTGGTTGTCCAGGCCGCGCAGCGACAACGTCGGGCCAAGCCAGTCGCTCTCGCCGGTGTGGTTGAAGACGAGGTCGAGGATGACGCCGATGCCGGCCTCGCGCAGCACGGCGACCGTGTTTCGCAACTCCATGATGCCGCCTGGCGCCAAACGCGGATCGAGGGCCATGAAAGTCACGGGATTGTAGCCCCAGGCGTTGCGCAGCCCGAGCGGCGGCAAATGCCGCTCGTCGATCGATGCGGTCACCGGCATCAGTTCGACCGCGCCAACCCCCAGTTTTTTCAGATGCTCGATAACCGCCGGGTGAGCAAGTGCGGCGACTGTTCCGCGCATTTCGGGAATGTCCGGATGCAGCATGGTGAAGGCGCGCACCGGCACTTCGTAAATAAGGCCGCCCGGCTGGAATAGCGGCGGGGCAGCCTGCACCGGCTTCGGCAGCGCAGCGGCAATCGCCTTCGGCATCAGCGGCGCGGTATCGGCGCCCTCGCCCCGGCGCTGGGCCAGCCGCCAGTCATAGACATAGGACCTGTCGATCTCGACGGCATATGGATCGGTCAGGAGCTTGGCGGGATCGAACCACAGTCCGCGTTCCGGCGCGTAGTCGCCATCGGCGCGAAAGCCGTAGCGGATGCCCTGGCCAAGGCCCGCAACGAACAGCGCATGGACGCCCTCACCTTCCGGCTGCAGTTCGAGCCGTTCGATTTCCCGGTTGCCCTGCTCGTCGAAGATCGAGACCCAAAGCCGACGGGCGGCCTGCGACCAAGCGGCAAAGCGGATGCCTTCGCGGGTGACGGTGGCGCCGAGCTGGGTCATGCAGTCTCCCCCTTCGCCCCTTGTGGGAGAAGGTGTCGCCGAAGGCGACGGATGAGGGGTGTTCCAGCTTGGCAAGGACAGGGATCCTTCGCGCACCCCTCAACCGTCTCGGCCCTACGCGCCGATCCACCGCCCTGGGGCGAGCCACGGGTCTCGCCCCGTCCTTCGAACCCCACAAGGGGAGAAGGAAAGACGCGCACCGCCAACGTCAAGTAATCACGCTTGGCTCGGCGCGGCCGGTATGGCTGTGAATCCCGGCAATATCATCGGCTGCGGCAATCAGGTCGGCAAGGGCGGCCTGGGTGTCGAGGTCGTGCCTCGATTTGTCCGGCTCGTAGCGCTCGATATAGACGCGCAGGGTCGCGCCCGACGTGCCGGTGCCGGAGAGGCGGAAGACGACCCGCGAACCACCTTCGAACAGCACCCTGATGCCCTGATGCTCGCTGATCGAACCGTCGACCGGATCGCGATAGGCAAAATCGTCGGCGCTGGCGATTTTCATGCCGCGCACGCTGGTACCCGGCAGCGCGCCGAGCTTGGCGCGCAGTTCGTCGACCAATGCGTTGGCGCGGTCGCTCTCAACCTCTTCATAATCGTGCCGCGAATAGTAGTTGCGACCGTAGGTCGCCCAGTGCTCAGTGACGATCTGCTTGCAGCTTTCGCCGCGCGCGGCAAGGATGTTGAGCCACAAAAGCACCGCCCATAGGCCGTCCTTTTCGCGGACATGGTTGGAGCCGGTGCCCGCACTCTCCTCGCCGCAGATCGTCGCCATGTCGGCATCCAGCAGATTGCCGAAGAACTTCCAGCCGGTCGGCGTCTCATAGAGGGCGATGCCGAGTTTTTCAGCGACGCGGTCGGCAGCGCCACTGGTCGGCATCGAGCGGGCGATGCCCTTCAAACCGGCCTTGTAGCCGGGCGCCAGGCGGGCATTGGCGGCGAGCATGGCAACTGAATCCGACGGGGTAACGAAAATGCCCTTGCCGATGATCAGATTGCGGTCGCCGTCGCCATCCGAGGCAGCGCCGAAATCCGGCGCGTCCGGTCCCATCATCTCGTCATAGAGGTGCTTGGCATGGACGAGGTTCGGATCCGGGTGATGGCCGCCGAAATCCGGCAGCGGCTTGAAATTGCGGCAGGTGCCGTTGGGCGCGCCAAGCCGGTTCTCCAGGATCTCCTTGGCGTAGGGGCCGGTCACCGCGTGCATGGCGTCGAAGCGCATGCGGAAGCCGGATTTGAACAGTTTGCGCAGGGCATCGAAATCGAACAGGCTTTCCATCAGTTCGGCATAGTCGACGACCGGGTCGATGATCTCGACCGTCATGCCGGCGGCCTTGACCGTGCCTGTTGTGTCGATGTCGATCGGATCGATATCGGCGATCTTGAAGCTTGAGATCGTCTTGGTTTTCTCGAACATCGCGTCGGTCAGCTTTTCGGGCGCCGGGCCGCCATTGCCGGCATTGTACTTGATGCCGAAATCCTCATGCGGGCCGCCGGGATTATGGCTGGCCGACAGGATGATGCCGCCAAAGGTCTTGTACTTGCGGATGACATGCGAGGCGGCCGGCGTCGACAGGATACCGCCCTGCCCGACCATCACCTTGCCGAAGCCGTTGGCGGCGGCCATGGCGATGGCCTTCTGGATGACCTCGCGATTGTAGAACCGGCCGTCACCGCCAATCACCAGGGTCTTGCCCTTGAAACCGTCGAGCGCGTCGAAGATCGACTGGATGAAATTCTCGGCATAGTGCTCCTGCTGAAAGACAGGCACCTTCTTGCGCAGGCCCGACGTGCCGGGCTTCTGGTCGGAATAAGGCTTGGTGGGGACGGTCCGTATCATGCTTCAGGCAACCCTTTTCGAAAGCAGCGAGCGATAGAGTTCGACATATTTTTCGGCGCTCTTGTCCCACGACACATCGGCCTTCATGCCCTGGCGCTGCAGCGATTCCCAGACCGTCGGACTGGCATGGGCGTCGACGAGGCGGCGGATGGCGTGCAGCAAGGCACCGCCATTGTTGGGCGCGAACTGGAAGCCGGTGGCGACACCGGCAGAGACGGCGGCCTCATTGGCGTCGATGACCGTATCGGCGAGGCCCCCGGTGCGCGCGACCACCGGCACGCAGCCATAGCGCAGGCCGTAAAGCTGCGTCAGCCCGCACGGTTCGAAGCGCGAGGGGATGACGATGGCGTCGCAGCCGCCCTGCATGATGTGCGACAGCCCCTCATCGTAGCCGACGACCACACCGATACGGCCGCGATGCCGGGCGGCAGCGGCAAGCAGCGCGCCTTCGAGACCGGCATCGCCCGATCCGAGGATGGCCAGCCGCGCGCCAGTGGCAACGATGCCGTCGATCACCAGCGCCAGTATGTCCATCCCCTTCTGCCAGGTCAGCCGGCTGACGACGCAGACGATCGGGCTGTCGTCACGCTCAAGGCTGAAGCGGTCCTCCACGGCAGTCCTGTTGGGCGCGCGCGCCTTCAGTGTGCTCGCCGTGTAGGGGGACACCAGATACTTGTCGGTTTCCGGATCCCAGATGCCGGTGTCGATGCCGTTGACGATGCCATAGAGATCGCTGGAGCGCATGTTGATGAGGCCGTCGAGACCCATGCCGAATTCCGCCGAGCGGATCTCCTGCGCGTAGGTCGGGCTGACCGTGGTGATCGCCCAGGCGGCCTGCAGGCCAGCCTTGAGGAAGCCGACACCACCATAATATTCGACGCCGTCGAGCGCCATCGCCGCCGCCGGCAAGCCGAGCTCGCCGAAAATGCCGGCGCCGAACTGGCCCTGGAAGGCGAGATTGTGGACGGTCATCATCGAGGGAATGCCAACTGCCTTGCCGTAGCGCATGTAGGCCAGGGTCATCGCCGACTGCCAGTCATGGGCATGGACGATGTCGGGTTGGTAGCCAGAGATGGCGCCACCGGCGATGTCGCCGCCGACCTGGCTCAAGGCCGCGAAACGCCGCCAATTGTCTGGCCAGTCCACGCCGGTGGCGTTGCCGTAGGGACCGCCGGGACGGTCGAACAGATGCGGCGCATCGAGCACGAACAGTTCGAGCCCGGCGAGTTGGACTGAATGGACGGAGGCCTTGCCGCCCTGCAGCAAGGGATATTGCAGAACCGCCCGCTTCTTCTTGAAGGCGGCCATGACGGTCGGAAAGCCCGGGATGAGCGTGCGCACGGTCACGCCCTTGGCCGCCAAGGCGATGGGCAGCGCGCCGGTCACGTCGGCAAGCCCTCCGGTCTTGATCAGCGGAAAGATCTCGGGCGTGACCGACAGAACCTGCATGCGTTAGAGCCCTAACTTGTCGATCATGTCCTGCGTGACCAGGCAGATGCCCTTTTCGGAAACGCGGAAGCGCTTGGCGTCGAGAATAGGATCTTCGCCGACCACCAGCCCTTCCGGTATCCTAACACCATGGTCGATGACCACGCGCTTCAACTTTGCGTTCCGGCCGACATGAACGTCGGGCAGCATGACGACTTCTTCCAGCGTCGAATAGGAATTGATGCGCGCGCCGGTGAAGATCAGGCTTTTTTTCTTTTTTTCAGCGAAGCCCCCGAGACGATGCAATCGCCCGAGACAAGCGAAGACACAGCCGAACCGCGGCGGCCATCCTCGTCATGCACGAACTTTGCCGGCGGCTTCAATTCGGCATAGGTCCAGATCGGCCAGTCGCGGTCGTAGAGATCGAGCTCGGGCGTGATATCGGTCAGGTCGATATTGGCTTCCCAATAGGCATCGACCGTTCCGACGTCGCGCCAGTAGGCTTCGTTCTCGGCGGTCGAGCGGACGCAGGATTTGGCGAAGCGATGCGCGATCGCCTTACCGTGCTGGACGATATAGGGGATGATGTCCTTGCCGAAGTCGCGGCTTGAGCCCGGCTCGGCCGCATCGCGGCGCAACTGCTCCATCAGGAATTTGGTCTTGAAGACGTAGATGCCCATCGAAGCCAGCGCGAATTCCGGCTTATCGGGAATGCCGGGCGGATCGGCGGGTTTTTCGACGAAGGCGATGATGTTGTCCTTGGCATCGACATGCATGACGCCGAAGCCGGTGGCTTCCATGCGCGGCACTTCGAGGCAGCCGACGGTGACGTCGGCATTGGCGTCGACGTGCTGGCGAAGCATCATCTCGTAGTCCATCTTGTAGATGTGGTCGCCGGCCAGGATGACCATGTATTCGGGGCCGTAGGCCTCGATGATGTCGATGTTCTGATAGACGGCGTCGGCGGTGCCTTCATACCACTGCGTTTCTGAGACGCGCTGGCTGGCCGGCAGGATGTCGAAACTCTCGTTTCGTTCAGGGCGCAGGAAGTTCCAGCCGCGCTGCAGATGGCGGATCAGCGAATGTGCCTTGTACTGGGTGGCGACGCCGAGGCGTCGAATGCCGGAGTTAAGCGCGTTGGAGAGCGCGAAATCGATGATGCGCGTCTTGCCGCCGAAATAGACGGCCGGCTTGGCACGCCGGTCGGTCAGTTCCTTGAGGCGGCTCCCACGGCCGCCGGCCAATACATAGGCCATGGCATCGCGCGCCAGCGGCTGGGTCCGTTTCAAGTCTGCCATTTCTACCCTCCCAAGTTACTCGATATCGACATGGCTCAGTCGGCAACGAGTTCAAGCATGATCGTCGACAGCGGCGGCAAAAGCATCGTCGCTGAGATGTTTCCTCCCTCCGCCCGCGCCTCGACCATGCCGCCATTGCCCTTGCCGGAACCGCCATATTCCGAAGCGTCGGTGTTGATGATCTCGCGCCATTTGCCTGATGTCGGCAATGGCACGCGATAATTGTCACGCGGCACCGGCGTAAAATTGGAAATGACGGCCACCGGGCTGCCGCCCGGTGCGCTGCGCAGCCAGGCAAAAACCGAATTCTGGCTGTCATCGACGATCAGCCAGGAAAACCCTTCCGGCTCACAATCACGGCCATGCAGTGCCGGGCGCGAACGGTAGAGATAGTTGAGATCGCGCACCGTCTGCCAGACGCCGCGATGCGGCCGGAATTCAAGCAGGTTCCAGTCGAGCGCGCGCGCCTCGCTCCATTCGCGGCGCTGCGCGAACTCCTGCCCCATGAAAAGCAGCTTCTTGCCGGGATAGCCCCACATGAAAGCGTAGTAGGCGCGCAGCGTCGCAAACTTCTGCCAGTCGTCGCCGGCCATCTTGCCAAGCAGCGTGCCTTTGCCGTGCACAACCTCGTCGTGCGAGAGCGGCAGCACGAAATTCTCCGAGAAGGCGTAGGTCAGGCCGAAGGTGAGGTCGTTGTGGTGGTGTTTTCGGAAGATCGGTTCCTTGGAGAAATACTCCAGCGTGTCGTGCATGAAGCCCATATTCCACTTGAAGCCGAAGCCCAGCCCGCCTTCATGCACCGGTGCCGAGACCTTCGGCCAAGAGGTCGATTCCTCGGCGATGGTCATCACGCCCGGATGGTGGCCGTAGACCTCCTTGTTCATCTTCTGCAGGAAGCTGACCGCCTCGAGATTCTCGCGGCCGCCTTTCTCGTTGGGGATCCATTCGCCGGCCTTGCGCGAATAGTCGAGGTACAGCATCGAGGCGACCGCATCGACGCGAAGTCCATCGACATGGTATTTCTCGGCCCAGAACAACGCATTGTTGACCAGGAACGACATCACCTCGCGGCGGCCGAAATTGTAGATCGCGGTATTCCAGTCGGGATGAAAACCCTTGCGCGGATCGGCATGTTCATAGAGCGCGGTGCCATCGAAATTGGCCAGGCCGTGCTCATCGACCGGGAAATGCGCCGGCACCCAGTCGAGAATAACGCCGACGCCGGCACGGTGGGCGCCGTCGACGAAGCGGGCAAAGCCGTCCGGATCGCCGAAGCGGGCCGATGGCGCGTAGAGGCCGGTCGTCTGGTAGCCCCAGGACGGGTCATACGGGTGTTCGGAGATCGGCATGAATTCGATATGGGTGAAGCCGGTCTCGACCACATAGGGGATGAGCCGGTCGGCCAAATCGTCCCATGACAGGAACGTACCGTCGTCGCGAAGCTGCCAGGAGCCGGCATGGACCTCGTAGATCGAGATGGCTTCGCGCCGGTGATCGGCATTGCGCCAGAAATTGCGGTGCGCGTCATCGCCCCACTCATGCGCCGGCGGCGCGGCAACGACCGAAGCGGTGGCCGGACGCAGTTCGGATTTGAAGGCGAACGGATCGGCCTTGAGCGGCAGCCTGACGCAGTCGGGGCCGATGATCTCGTATTTGTAGGGCCGGCCGGCACCGATATCGGGAATGAACACTTCCCAGATGCCGGTGTCGCGGCGATCCCGCATCGAGTGCCGGCGGCCGTCCCATTCGTTGAAATCGCCGACCACAGAGACACGCCGCGCATTGGGAGCCCAGACGGCGAAATGCACGCCCGTGGCGCCTTCGTGCTCGATGACATGGGCGCCGAGCTTGTCGAACAGCCTGAGATGCGATCCCTCGGCGATGTAGTAGTCGTCCATCGGCCCGAGCACCGGACCGAACGAATAGGGATCGGTCAGCCACCAGTCGCCGCCGGCATTGCGCGCGTGATAGCGAAGCGGTTGCCGCTTCTTGATCGAGAGCTTGCCTTCGAAAAAGCCGCCATCGTCGCGCCTGGACAATTCACCCGCGATGATGCCGGTCAGCGTATAAGCGGTGACGAATTCGGCATTCGGAACAAAGCAGCGGGCCACAAAACCCTTCCCAGCCTCCTGAACACCGAGAACGGCAAACGGATCGCCATGCGTGCCGGCAACAATCGCCGCAACATCGCTGGCTGCCGCCAGTCCGTCCGGCCCGCTTGTCGCAGCGGTCGCGCGCGGCTTCTTCATCAGGCAGTGTCCCTCCCCAGGCACCGAGTGTTTGTTTCTAGTGGTGTGATCCGACTTTCCAGTTCACACCACCGGGACCACATTGTTTGCGGCCTCATGCAATCACATCAGGCAGGCACGTTCCAGATTTCTTTCGCATATTGGCGGATCGTGCGATCGGAGGAGAACCAGCCGACACGCGCCACATTGCGGATTGCCCTGGCGTACCAGTCGGGACTGTTGCGCCAGACCGCATCGACCTCGCGCTGGGCGGTGGCATAGGCATCGAAATCGGCGGCGACCATGAACCAGTCGCTGTTGTAGAGGCCGTTGACGAGGTCGCGGTAACGCTCCGGATCGTCCGGCGAAAAGACGCCCGACGAGACGGCAGCGACCGCTTGCGCGAGCTCAGATGATCCTTCGATGACGGCGCGCGGATCGTAACCGTTGTTGCGCCGCTCGGCGACCTCGGCGGTGGTCAGGCCGAAGATGAAGATGTTGTCGTCGCCGACGCATTCCTTGATCTCGACATTGGCACCGTCGAGCGTGCCGATGGTCAGCGCGCCGTTGAGCGCGAACTTCATGTTGCCGGTGCCCGACGCTTCCATGCCGGCAGTCGAGATCTGCTCGGAAAGGTCGGCCGCCGGCATCATGATCTCGGCCAGACTGACATTGTAATTCGGCACGAACACCACCTTCAGCAGACCGCGCACGGCCGGATCGCGGTTGATGACTTTTGCGACATCGTTGGCGAGTTTGATGATCAGCTTGGCATTGTGGTAGCTGGGCGCCGCCTTGCCGCCGAAGAATTTCACGCGCGGCATCCAGTCGCGCTCGGGGTGCGAGCGGATCTGGTCATAGAGGGCGATCGCCTCGAGAATGTTCAGAAGCTGGCGCTTGTATTCGTGGATGCGTTTGATCTGGATGTCGAAAAGCGCCGAAGGATCGACCTTGATGCCGAGCCGGTCGGCGACGAGGTTGGCCAATCGCGCCTTATTGGCGCGCTTGACGGCGGCGAACTTGTCGCGAAAGGCGGCGTCGCCGGCGAAACCGTCGAGATCCTTGATGGCGTCGATGTCATCGAGAAAACGGTCGCCGATCGCCTCACGGGCGAGCGACGTCAGTCCGGGATTGCATTGGATCAACCAGCGCCGCGGCGTGATGCCGTTGGTCTTGTTGTTGATACGATCGGGATAGAGCTTGTGCAGGTCGGCGAACACCGTCTCCTTCATCAGGTCGGTGTGAAGAGCCGAAACGCCGTTGACGGAATGCGAGCCGACAAAGGCCAGATTGCCCATGCGCACCCGACGGTCGCCATTTTCCTGGATCAGCGAGATGCGGCCAATCTGCTCGTCCGAGAACTGGTTGGAAGCACGCGCCTCCAGAAGCACTTCAGCGTTGATGGCATAGACGATCTGCATGTGGCGCGGCAAAAGCCGCTCGAACAGCGGCACCGGCCAGCTTTCCAGCGCCTCGGGCAGCAGTGTGTGGTTGGTGTAGCCGAAGGTGCGCTGGGTGATGTCCCAGGCCTGATCGAAGTCCATGCCGTGGACGTCCATCAACAGGCGCATCAACTCCGGCACGGCGATGGCGGGATGGGTGTCGTTCAGGTGGATCGCAGCCTTGTCGGGCAGCGATTTCAGGTCGCCATATTGGCTCAGATGGCGCTGCACGATGTCCTGCAGCGAGGCGGTAGAGAAGAAATACTCCTGCCGAAGCCGCAGTTCCTGCCCGGCCTTGTGGGAATCGGCGGGATAGAGCACGCGCGACAAGGCGTCGGCCTTGTTGCTTTCGGCGAGCGCGCCGATGTGGTCGCCGGCATTGAATTTGTCGAGCAGGATCGGATCGATCGGCATGCCCGACCAGAGCCGCAGCGTGTTGACGCGATTGGCCCGCCAGCCGACGACGGGCGTGTCATAGGCGACGGCCAGCACATGCTCGGTCGGTTTCCAGACATGGCGTTCGAGGCGCCCGTCCTTGGAGGTGATCGATTCCACCGAACCGCCGAAACCAACCTCGAAGGAGCGTTCGCGACGTTCGAATTCCCACGGGTTACCGTGATCAAGCCAGGTCTCTGGCAGTTCGACCTGCCAGCCGTCGTGAATCTCCTGCCGGAACATGCCATTGGCATAGCGGATGCCGTAGCCATGCGCGGGAATGTCGACGGTCGCCATGCTTTCCATGAAGCAGGCCGCGAGCCGGCCGAGGCCGCCATTGCCGAGCGCCGCATCGGGCTCGAGTGCTGCAATCAAGTCGAGGTCGACACCCAACGACGACAGCGCCTCGCGCATGTTGTCCATCAGGCCCAGATTGGAGAAAGCATCGCGCATCAGGCGGCCGATGAGGAATTCCAGCGACAGATAATAGACGCGCTTTTCCTTCTGGTCGTAAGCCTCTCTCGTCGCCTGCATCCAGTGATCGACGATCCGGTCGCGCACGACCTTGATCGAGGCGGTCAGCCAGTCGTACTGGGTCGCAACGGTGGTGTCCTTGCCGACCCTGTATTTGAGGGCAACCAAGACTTCACGTGCGAGTGTCTTTGGGTCAGGATTTTCGAGCAGTGGCGGAAGGGGTTCGGATGTCATCGCGCTCGTCATGATGCCTCTCGTGCGGTTGCCATGATCATACCGGCTTTCATCGCTCCTCCCAGCCCATGCTAGCTGATACCGCCATATATTCAATCGATTTAAACAGGTTCGATCCGGCTTGCCCCCTGCGGCAATTTGGCAATTCTGAAGTGTGACGCGCCAAGACGGCCCGCGCGCCGCGCTTCAAATCCCTGTTCCGTGCTTGCCGTTGTCGCCATGCGCAGCCACTTGGGCGACATGTATCAAGCCGCCAGCGCCGCCTCCGGAGGGGCCTTGGCTCCTGTCATGAAGGCGACGGCGTCGGACATCGTATATTGCTTGGGGTCGATGACGGCGAGGCGACGCCCCAGCCGATGGATGTGAATGCGATCGGCCACTTCGAAGACATGCGGCATGTTGTGCGAGATCAGCACGATCGGGAGGCCGCGCTTCTTGACGTCGAGGATCAACTCGAGCACGCGGCGGCTTTCCTTGACGCCAAGGGCGGCCGTCGGCTCGTCCATGATCACCACACGACTGCCAAAGGCGGCCGCACGCGCCACGGCAACGCCCTGCCTTTGGCCGCCCGAGAGCGTCTCCACAGCCTGGCTGATGTTCTGGATGGTCATCAGGCCAAGTTCGGTAAGCTTGTCGCGGGCGCGCTTTTCCATCGCCGGGCGATCGAGCATGCGAAGCCAATCGCCCAGAAAACCCGGTTTACGGATTTCGCGGCCAAGGAACATGTTGTCGGCGATCGACAGCGCCGGCGACAGCGCCAGGTTCTGGTAGACGGTCTCGATGCCGGCTTCGCGGGCCTCCATCGGCGATTTGAAGGAGACGGGTTTTCCTTCAAGCCGGATCTCGCCTTCATCGGGCACGGCAGCGCCGGAAATCGCCTTGATGAGCGACGATTTGCCGGCGCCATTGTCGCCGATGACAGCAAGGATTTCGCCGGGGTAGAGGTCGAAGTCGGCGTTGTCGAGGGCGGTGACGCGGCCGTAGCGCTTGACCAGGCCACGCGCGGTGAGAATGGGTTCCTGGGTCATGGTCATGCCGAAACCTTTCTGATCCATTGGTCGACCGCCACGGCGCCGATGATCAGCACACCGGTGAGCAGCACCTTCCATTGCGGATCGGCGCCCAGCATGTTGAGGCCCATGGAGACGACGCCGACGATCATCGCGCCGAACAGCGTGCCCAGGATCGAGCCGCGTCCGCCGAACAGGGAAATACCGCCGATCACCGTCGCGGTGATCGCCTGGAGATTGTAGTCGGTGACGGCAGCCGACGGCGAGATCGAGCCGTTGCGGCCGATGGAGACCCAGGCAGCGAAAGCGGCGATCAGCCCCGCAAGGGTGTAGACCGTCATCAACACCTTCTTGGTCTGGATGCCCGACAGCTTCGCCGCCTCCTGATCATCGCCAACGGCGTAGACATGGCGGCCCCATGCCGTGTGATTGAGCACGTACCAGAGGATCATCACGAGCACGACCGTGGCAATGACGCCGAGCGTCAGCACCGCCGTGCCGACCTTGAAGCTGATGGCAAAGAGATGCAGCAGCGGCGCCTGGGTGTCGACGTCGGTGTCGCGGATCGTCTCGTTGGCCGAATAGATGAAGTTCGTGGCCATGACGATGTTCCAGGTGCCAAGCGTCACGATGAAGGGTGGCAGCTTCATGTAGGCCACCAGCACCCCGTTGAGCAGCCCGCAGGCCGCGCCGGCGGCAAGCCCGATCGCCACTGCGAGCGCGCTCGGCATGCCGTAGCTGACCGCGCAATTGCCCATGATCACCGCTGAAATCACCATGATCACGCCGATCGACAGGTCGATGCCGGCGGTCAGGATGACCAGCGTCTGTGCGGCACCCAGAATGCCGATGATGGCGATCTGCTGCAGGATAAGCGTCAGCGTGTAGGACGAAAAGAACCGCCCTCCGATGGTGATGCCGAAGACGATGATCGCCAGAACCAGGACGATCAGCGGCACCGCGGCAGGTGTCGAATGCAGGAAATGCTGGATGCGCTTGACGGCCGATTTGTGCTCGTCGAAAGCGGCAACGCTTGTGTCGCTGCTCGAAAGAACTTTCTCGAATTCCTGAGCTTGAGCCATGTTTTCTCCCCGTAGGCTTCGGCCAAACGCCGACGCCAGTCCACGCCTTTCCGGTCTGTCGCCGGGATTGTTCGCGGTCACGCGAGCCATCGTCCACCCGAAGCGGCCGGGGATCAAGCCCCGACCGCCCAGGTTCCGTAGATGCCTGTCAGACCGGCATCAGCCCCAGCACTTGGCGAGGCCTTCCTTGGTGTCGATGGACTTCACGCCGGTGGCCGGCTTGTCGGTCACCAGGTTGACGCCGGTATCGAAGAAGTCCTTGCCTTCGGTCGGCTTCGGCTTGGTTCCGTCCTTGGCGAAAGCAGCGATCGCCTCGATGCCGAGTGCTGCCATCTGCAGCGGATATTGCTGCGACGTGGCGCCGATGACACCCTCGGCCACCGACTTCACGCCGGGGCAGCCGCCGTCGACGGAAACGATCAGCACCTGGCTTTCGAGGCCAACAGCCTTGAGCGCCTGGTAGGCGCCGACAGCTGCGGGCTCGTTGATGGTGTGGATGACGTTGATGGTGTTGTCCTTCTGCAGAAGGTTCTCCATCGCCTTACGGCCGCCCTCTTCGTTGCCATTGGTGACGTCATGGCCGACGATGCGCGCATCGTCCTCATCGCCGATCTTGTTGGGATCCTTCACATCGATGCCGTAGCCCATCATGAAGCCCTGGTCGCGCAGCACGTCGACGGTCGGCTGCGACGGGGTCAGGTCGAGGAAGCCGATCTTGGCGTCCTTGGCCTTGTCGCCGAGCGTGGCGGCTGCCCAGGCGCCGATCAGCTTGCCGGCTTCAAGATTGTCCGTCGCAAAGGTTGCGTCGGCCGCATCGATGGGATCGAGCGGCGTGTCGAGCGCGATCACCAGCAGGCCGGCGTCACGCGCCTTCTTCACGGTCGGCACGATGCCCTTGGTGTCGGATGCAGTGATCAGGATACCCTTGGCGCCGTCGGCGATGCAGCTCTCGATCGCCGCGACCTGGCTCTCGCTGTCGCCGTCGATCTTGCCGGCATAGGTCTTGAGGTCGACGCCGAGTTCCTTGGCCTTCGCGGTGGCGCCCTCCTTCATCTTGACGAAGAAGGGATTGGTGTCGGTCTTGGTGATCAGGCAGGCACCGACACCAGCCGCGGATGCGGACGACGCAAACGCCATCAGCCCCAGAGCCGCGGCGGCAAACACGGTCGATTTCAACAGTTTTGTATTGGTCACGATTTCCTCCCAGTGGAACCATCCGGATGCCGGCCAACCGGCACCTGCAGCGCGTCCAACGAAATTCTCCCAGCGTGGACGCTGCCTCAACAGACACCAGCACGAAGCCTCTGTCAATAATTAAATCACTCTTATTTATTATTGACAGCCTTGCTTCGTTCACCCATTCTGGCCCAAAAGCATTGAGGGGAAACGACGGGAGGAACAGGGTGGAAACGGCCATTGCGAGGCACGGTTCGCCCGAGGTGAATGACAGTCTCATTCACCGCGGCACCAACCAGAGCGGCATGCGCGACCACAATGAGCGGTTGGTGCTGTCGCTGGTGCGCCAGCACGGCAGCTTGGCAAAATCCGACATCGCCCGCATGACCGGCCTTTCGGCGCAGACGGTTTCGGTCATCATGCGCGAGTTGGAGGAAGAAAGCCTCCTGCTGCGCCAGGCGCCGTTGCGCGGCAAGATCGGCCAGCCTTCCATTCCGATGGCGCTCAATCCCGAAGGCGCCTTCTTCATCGGCCTGAAGATCGGCCGCCGCAGCGCCGAACTGGTGTTGATAGATTTCCTTGGCCATGTCCGTTCGATGCTGCAGCATTCCTATCGCTACCCGGCGCCGCGCGAGACGGTGGACTTCGTCAGCAACGGCATGCGGCAGATGCGCGGTGCGCTGACGCCCGCGCAAGACAAGCGCATCGCCGGGCTCGGCATCGCCATGCCGTTCGAATTGTGGAACTGGGCCGATACCGCCGGCGCCCCCCGCGACGTGATGGACGAATGGCGTCACCGCGACATCCGGGCCGACATCCAGGCGCAATGCGATTTTCCGGTCTATTTGCAGAACGATGCCACGTCGGCCTGCGGCGCCGAGCTCGTCTTCGGCCAGGCGGGCGCTGCGCGTGACTTCGTCTATTTTTATATCGGCGCCTTTGCCGGTGGCGGCATTGTGCTGAACGGCCGGCTTTTTGGCGGCCCGACCGGCAATGCCGGAGCGCTCGGCTCCATGCCGGTGCCCGGGCCGGACGGCAAGCCGACCCAACTGATCGATGTCGCTTCCATCGCCATGCTCGAAAAGGCGCTCAATGCGCGCGGCACCGAAGCCTCGCATCTGTGGACCTCGCCGGAAGATTGGGGCGAGATCGGACCCGAGCTTGACGACTGGATCGCCAGCGCCTCAAGGGCGCTCGCCTACGCCATCGTCGCCGCATCCTCGATCATCGATTTCGAAGCGGCGGTGATCGACGGCTGGATGCCGAAAGCGGTGCGCCGCAGGCTGGTCGACGCCATCATCGCGGCAATCGCGACGATCGATGGCGAAGGCTTGAAGCTGCCCGCCATTCGCGAGGGAACCGTCGGCATCCATGCCCGGGCGCTCGGCGGCGCCAGCCTGCCACTTTCCGAACGCTTCCTGATTGGCTCGACGACGATTTCCAGGAGCGTCTGATGCTGATCGGAATTCCGGCGCTGCTCGGTCCGGAGCTTCTGGCGATCCTGCGCGGCATGGGGCATGGCGACGAAATCGCCCTTGTCGACGGAAACTATCCGGCGGAACAGCAGGCAACCCGGCTGGTGCGCGCCGATGGTCACCCTCTTATCCCCGTACTCGACGCGATATTGAGTGTCCTGCCTGTCGATGACGCCGTGCCGGAGGCGCTGTTTCGCGCCTCGGTCAAGGGCGATCCCTCGCTTGCCGATCCCGTCCATCATGAGATCGAGGCGATCTGCGCCAAACGGGCGCCAGGCCGCAAGGTGGTTGCGCTGGCCGGCGCCGACTTCTATGCACGGGTCAAATCGGCGCATGCCATCGTCGCGACCAGCGAGCCGCGGCTCTACGCCAACATCATCATACGCAAGGGCGTGATCCATCCGCCGGAGACCAGGAAGCCATGATCCTCTGCTGCGGCGAAGCCCTGATCGACATGCTGCCGCGCACGACGACAGCGGGTGAGCCGGCCTTTGCGCCTTATGTCGGCGGCGCGGTGTTCAACACGGCGATCGCGCTTGGCCGGCTCGGCGCGCCGGCAGGTTTCTTTTCGGGCCTGTCGTCGGATCTGTTCGGCGGCCAGTTCCGGGATGCGCTGGGGGCAAGCAAGGTCAGCTCCACCTATGCGCACACCTCACCACGGCCAACGACGCTGGCCTTCGTCAAGCTCACCAACGGCCAGGCGACCTACACTTTCTATGACGAGAACACCGCCGGCCGCATGCTGACCGTCGACGACCTGCCGCAGCTTGGCAGCGAGATCGAAGCCATGCTGTTCGGCGCCATCAGCCTGATTTCGGAGCCCGCCGGCAGTGCCTATGAGGAGTTCATGCGGCGCGAGCATGAAAGTCGAGTGATGATGCTCGATCCCAACATCCGGCCGAACTTCATACCGGACAAGGCCAAGCACCTCAGGCGCATTCGCGCGATGATGGCGATGGCCGACATCGTGAAATTGTCGGACGAAGACCTGAACTGGTTCGGCGAAGCCGGCTCGCACGAGGATGTCATCCGCAACTGGCTGGATCGAGGCCCGAAGCTGATCGTCGTCACCCATGGCAGCGAAGGCGCCGTCGGCTATACCAGGGAACATGCCGTCACCGTCATGCCGGAAAAGGTCGAGGTGGTCGACACGGTCGGCGCCGGCGATACCTTCAACGCCGGCATCCTCGCCTCCTTGCATGAGCAGGGCCTGCTGACCAAGGCGGCGATTTCCGGCTTGTCGAAAGACGCCATCCACAACGCGCTGGCGCTCGGCGCGAAGGCGGCGGCAGTGACCGTGTCGCGGGCCGGCGCCAATCCACCCTGGCGACATGAAATCGCCTGAGCAACGCTCAACATAAGTTGAGCCCAATCGATCACTTTATGTTTCGGAGGGGCTCTTTACGGGGCTATAAGGGCGGGATGGCGCCCGACGAAGCCCGGATTTCCGGCATCTGACTGACATTCGCCGGGAAATACTGGTAACGGACTGCGACACTTGGGCAATTTGGGGCTCCGCCTGCCCGGCTTTCTCGGCAAGCGCAACTCTGGTACCAGCGGCCGATTATCTGGCTAACCCGTTTTGAGGCCGACATGCAGTTCATCGATCTTGGCGCGCAGCGCGAACGAATCCGCGACCGGCTGAAGGCCGCGATCGACCGTGTCGTCGACGAAGGCCGCTATATTCTTGGCCCGCAAGTCACCGAATTCGAGAATAAGCTTGCCGCCTATATCGGCACCAAGCATGTCGTGGCCTGCGCCAACGGCACCGACGCGCTGCTGTTGCCACTGTTTGCGGCCGGCATCGGCCCGGGTGACGCGGTGTTCGTGCCGAGCTTCACTTTCGCCGCCACCGCCGAAGTGGTGGCACTGGCCAAGGCCGAGCCGGTGTTCGTCGATGTCGACCCGCATAGCTACAACATCGACATTGCCAGCCTCGAAGCGGCCATCGCCATGATCAAGAAGGAAGGAAGGCTGAAGCCGAAGGCTATCATTCCTGTCGATCTGTTTGGCCTAGCCGCCGATTACGAGGCGATCATGGCAATCGCCAACCGCGAAGGGCTGATGGTGATCGAGGATGCCGCCCAGTCGATGGGCGGTTCGCTCGACGGCAAGATGTGCGGTGCTTTCGGCCATGTCGGATCGACCAGCTTCTATCCGGCCAAGCCGCTTGGCTGCTACGGCGACGGCGGCGCGATGTTCACCAATGACGATGCGCTGGCTGAGCAGCTTCGCTCCTTCGCCTTCCATGGCAAGGGCGAGACGCAGTACGACAATGTCCGCGTCGGCATCAATTCGCGACTCGACACGATCCAGGCGGCGATCCTGATCGAGAAGCTGGCAATCCTGGAAGACGAGATGGTCGCCCGGCAGGTGGTGGCAAAGCGCTATGCCGAAGGGCTTGGCGATATCGTCACTGCGGCGCGCAATCTGGACGGCAGCCGTTCGGCCTGGGCGCAATACGCGATCGAGACGCCCAAGCGCGACGGGCTGAGGGCGCATCTCGGCGAAAAGGGTATTCCGTCTGTCATTTACTACGTGAAGCCGCTGCATGCCCAGGTCGCTTATCGCGACTACCCACGCACGCCGACCGGCCTTGCCGTATCGGAAGACCTGCCGAAGCGGATCCTGTGCCTGCCCATGCACCCTTATCTCAGCGAAGCCGACCAGGACCGCATCATCGAGACGATCCGCAACTATATCGGCTCGAATTCGGCGCAGGCCGCGGCAGAGTAAGCTGCCGAGCCATTCTCAGCTGGGGCCCGCCGCCCTGCCGCTGGCAATGAAATGCGGATTGGCAAAATCCTCGTCGTCGCTTTGCCTGCGCTTGCCATAGACCAGAGGTTGGCCGTCCAGCGTGCGCGTCATGCCGCCGGCGGCGCGCAGGATAGCGTCGCCCGCCGCTGTGTCCCATTCCATGGTGCGGCCGAAGCGCGGATAGACATCAGCCTCGGCACTGGCGAGAAGGCAGAACTTCAAGGACGAACCGACCGAAACGATTTCGGCGGCACCGAGGTCGCGAATATAGGCCTCGGTTTCCGGTGTGTTGTGAGACCGACTGGCGACGACGGCCAGCGGCGTCGCGGCCGTTCTCGCCGCGATCGGCCGGCGGCCGACGATCTGGTAATCGCCATCGATTTCGAGTGATTCCGCCCTGCCCGGCAGGCCGGAAAAGAAGCGGCCCGTGCAGGGCGCAAAGACGACGCCGACTTCCGGCACGCCATCGCGAACCAGCGCTATGTTGACCGTGAAATCGGTGCGGCGGTTGACGAACTCCTTGGTCCCATCGAGCGGATCGATCAGAAAAAAAGCCCCGTCCAGATCGGGCGGCACGATGCCGGCGGAAGCTTCTTCCTCGGCCACGCAGGGGATATCGGGAAATGCGGCACGCAGTCCGGCGAGAATGATCTTTTCGCTCTCGCGGTCCGCCTCGGTCACCGGCGAGGCGTCGGACTTACGGTCAACCGCACAGCCGGCGTGGAACACGCGCATCACCTCGCGCCCGGCCGACAAGGCCAGGCGCTCGAAGATTTCAAGCATCAGCCTGTCGTCAGATGCCGCCGCCGCTATCGTATTGGTCTTCGGCAATGTCGCGCTCGTTCAGCCAGTGTTCCAGGGCGTCGACCATCTCTTCGGCCGACTTGCCGAGTGTCCGCAGATGGACCTCCGGGGTTTCCGGCGCTTCATAAGGGGAATCGACGCCGGTGAAATTCTTGATCTCGCCATTCAGCGCGCGCGCGTAGAGGCCCTTCGGATCACGCCGGGCGCATTCCTCGAAAGGCGTATCGACATACACCTCGACGAATTCGCCGTCGGCCATCAATTCACGTGCCATGCGCCGCTCGGCGCTGAAGGGCGAAATGAACGAAACAATGACGATCAACCCGGCATCGGCCATCAAACGCGCCACTTCGGCAACGCGGCGGATGTTCTCGACGCGATCGGCGTCGGTGAAACCAAGATCGCGGTTGAGACCGTGACGGACGTTGTCGCCGTCCAGGATATAAGTGTGGCGGCCGGTGGCGAACAGCTTCTTTTCGAACAGGTTGGCGATGGTCGACTTGCCGGAACCCGACAGCCCGGTGAACCAGAACACGGCGGGCCGCTGGTTCTTCATGTCGGCGCGCACGCGCTTGCCGACATCGAGCGACTGCCAATGGATGTTTTCGGCGCGGCGCAACGAGTGCAGGATCATGCCGGCGCCGACCGTGGCGTTGGTGATGCGGTCGATCAGGATGAAGGCGCCGGTGGTGCGGTTTTCGGCGAAGGGATCGAAGGCGATCGGCGTCCGCGTCGAGATGTTGCAGATGCCGACTTCGTTCATTTCGAGCGACTTGGCCGCTTCATGGGCAAAGTCGTTGACGTTGATCCGATATTTCAGGTCGGTGACGGTGGCGCTGGTCTGGTCGGTCTCGGTGCGCAGGATGTAAGAGCGGCCTGGCAGCAACGCATGCTCGTCGAACCAGACGATGTTGGCGGCGAACTGATCGGCGACCTGCGGCCGTGCGGCAGGCGAAACCAGCATGTTGCCGCGCGAGATTTCGACTTCGTCGTCGAGGACGAGCGTGACGGCCTGGCCGGCGGCCGCCTGGGCGAGATCGCCGCCATACGAGACGATCCGCTTGACGCGCGAGGATTTGCCGGACTTGGCGACAACGACCTCGTCGCCGGGCGCAACCGAGCCGGAGGCGACCGTGCCGGCAAAGCCGCGAAAGTCGAGATTGGGACGGTTGACATACTGGACAGGGAAACGAAACGGCAGTTCGACCATCGCTTCGTCGACCGACACGGTTTCGAGATGCTCGATCAGCGTCGGACCGGAATACCATTCCATGCTTTCCGACCGGCGGCTGACATTGTCGCCATAACGGGCCGACATCGGGATCGGCACAATGGTCTGGAAGCCGAGATCGCGCGAGAATTGCCCGTAGTCTTCGACGATCCGGTCGAAAACCGCCTGATCGAAATCGACAAGATCGATCTTGTTGACGGCCAGTACGACGTGGCGGATGCCGAGCAGCGAGGCGATGATCGAATGCCGCCTTGTCTGGCGAAGCACACCCTGCCGGGCATCGATCAGCACGATCGCCAGGTCGGCGGTCGAGGCGCCGGTGGCCATGTTGCGGGTGTATTGCTCGTGGCCAGGTGTGTCGGCAACGATGAATTTGCGTTTCGGCGTGGCGAAGAAGCGGTAGGCGACGTCGATGGTGATGCCTTGCTCGCGCTCGGCCTCCAGACCGTCGACCAGCAGCGCGAAATCGATGTCGTCGCCCGTCGTGCCATGCTTGCGCGAATCGCGTTCGAGCGCGGCGAGCTGGTCCTCGAAAATCTGCTTGGTGTCGGACAGCAGGCGCCCGATCAGCGTCGACTTGCCGTCATCGACCGAGCCGCAGGTCAGGAAGCGCAGCAGCGACTTCTTCTCCTGCGCAGCCAGATAGTCGCGAACGCCGTCGGTGGGAGCGAGGCTCTTTGCCATGATGTGGCGCATGGTCAAAAGTACCCCTCGCGCTTCTTCTTTTCCATCGAGCCGGCTTCATCGCGGTCGATCAGGCGACCCTGCCGTTCGGACGTGCGTGCCGTCAGCATTTCACCGACGATGGCTTCCAGCGTGTCGGCATCCGATTCGATGGCGCCGGTCAGCGGATAGCAGCCAAGCGTGCGGAACCGCACCAGCCTGTTCTCCACCGTCTCGCCGGGGCGCAGTTTCATGCGCTCGTCGTCCCGCAGGATCAGCATGCCGTCGCGTTCCACCACCGGTCGTTCCTTGGCGAAATAGAGCGGCACGATCGGGATACTTTCCTGCAGGATGTACTGCCAGATATCGAGTTCGGTCCAGTTCGACAGCGGAAAGACGCGGATCGATTCACCCGATGCGATGCGGGTGTTGAATATCTTCCACATTTCGGGGCGCTGGTTCTTCGGATCCCACACATGCTGGGCGTTGCGGAAGGAAAAGATGCGCTCCTTGGCGCGCGATTTCTCCTCGTCGCGACGAGCGCCGCCAAAGGCCGCATCGAAACCGTACTTGTCGAGCGCCTGGCGCAGCGCCACGGTCTTCATGACATGGGTGTGGGTGTTCGAACCATGGTCGAACGGATTGATGTTGTCGCGCACGCCGTCTTCATTGACATGAACCAGGAGATCGAAGCCGAGTTTCTGCGCCATCTGATCGCGAAAGGCGATCATCTCGCGGAACTTCCACGTCGTGTCGACGTGAAGAAAGGGGAACGGCGGCTTGGCGGGATAAAACGCCTTCATCGCCAGATGCATCAACACGGATGAATCCTTGCCAACCGAATAGAGCATGACCGGCTTGGCAAAAGCGGCCGCAACCTCACGGAATATATGGATGGACTCGGCTTCAAGCCGCTGAAGATGCGTAAGCGCTGTTGTCATGGGCCGTGGGCGTTCTTTCGTATCTTCCAACAGAAGACCTTGCCTCAAATCATCGAGCTCTTCGCGCCCGGTTCGAGCCTTGTTTCTGGACGTTCTTTCTCGTGCCGGCGTTCTAGCAGATCGCCATTGTCAAGAACAATGCTGGACTGACCCGGCCGCACATGGTTCGAGAATGAATTTTCCACAGATGCCGGCAAATCCGGAAATTCCTGCCTGCAAGCTCAACGGCCCAGAAAACGCGGGGAAAATATTGCTTGAATGGATCAGCTGCGGCTTTCAAGGGACTTCCTCTGGTCGGCCCGCGCCTGCCGCCGATTTTCGGTGGCAATCTGCCCTATACACTATCGAAAATGGGGGGCAGCCGCTATACCAGCCTCGGGAAACGGGCAAGTGCATCATCAGGCATGGGGCAATTTCGAGGCGAGCGTATTCAACTTCGCTAAACAAGATCCGCCGCATGAAACTTGCCGAAGACAGCGAGCCCGAAAATTGACCCGGCTTTCACCCCTGAGACAGCAATTCACGCCTTCGCGGATCAACAACTACTTCTCCATCCTTTGCTTCTTTTTTCCACCGGTTCTGGGATCGGTGGTCAGCTTTGTATTCAATGGCGGAGGCCTTTCGTCAGTCCTGCTGATTGTTTTACGGAAAAGGCGCTTCAACGCCGACCGGCCCATGATCTGGTTGACGGTCGCGATCTATGCCTACTGCGCCTCCAATCTCCTGGCTTCCATCGTCAACAATTCGTTCGCCCGGGATGCGCCACATCTTATCCCGCTCGTCACCTTCCTGTTTTTTCCCGTGTCCTATTCGACCTGGAGCATCACGCAGAAAACCACGCTTACCCGCATCATCGTGCTTTCCAGCATGGCCGCCTGTTTTGCCGCGCTGCTCATGGCCGTCATCCAGCAATATTGGATTGGCGTCAGGGCCGAGGGGGGAGCCGGAAATCCGATCGTCTTCGCAACCGTGGTGTGCCTTGCCGTGGTGATGTGTGTGGCTGGCGCCTTGTCCGGTGTTGAGCAAGCCCGGACACCCCTCTTCTACGGGACACTGGCAGGGACGATCGCCGTCATCTATTCCGGCTCGCGTATCGTCTGGCTGGCACTGCTGATCGCCGGCATCGCCGTCATGCTGATCAACCGGCACAGGCTCAGAGGCAGGAATGCCGTTCGCCTGCTGCTGCTGCTGGCAGCGGTCGGCGTCGTGATCACCGCTTCCAGCTTCCAGGCGATATCCGGGCGGGTCGACTTTTTGCGCTCCGATTGGGGTGCGCTTGAGGCTGGCGGCAACTACGACACCTCGTTGGGAATACGTGTTGCGCTTTGGGAGATCGGCCTCAAAGCATTCCATGACATGCCACTGTTCGGGCACGGTGTGGGTGCAACCCAGCATCTGATCAAGCAGGGCTTTCATGAGCAGTTCGCGATGGACACAGGCTTCAACCATTTTCACAACGGCTTCCTGACCGCCCTCGTGCAAGCGGGAATTCTGGGTGCCGTGACGCTGGCTGCGATCTTTATCGTTGCTGCTGGAAATGCCGCCAGGGTCTTGCGAAACAGCAACGATCCGAACGAGCGGTTCGGCGCCACCATGATTGTCGTCGTGGTGATCACCTATCTGACGGCCGGAATGACAGGCATCCTGATCGGCCATGACATTCTGGACTCGGTGCTGATGGTCTTCATGGTGAGCGGAACATATCTCGCCTCCGGACGCCATGTTCCTTTGTTGGAAGAGCAGGCACTTGCACCAGTGATGGAAGAGCGAGCACTTCCATCAGTCACCAGAGAGCTGTTTCGGGTAAGGCCATGAAGGTTCTGGTCACGGGCGCGACAGGTTTCATCGGGCGCCTTGTCGTGCGCCACCTTCGCGAAGCCGGTGCCGAGCTTCGCCTCGCCTCCCGC
>NZ_RZTB01000500.1:0-308 GCF_003997735.1 Mesorhizobium sp. M7A.F.Ca.MR.148.00.0.0
CAGGCGGACTGATCAACGGAACATGAACGAGATTGGTGAACCAACGGTTAAGCATGCGATGTCGCCAATCGTGCAATGGCCGACAAGAGCGCCCGCGAGGCGCGGTCCGGTCGGGTTCGCAAGCCTGCCAAACCCGGGACTGGAAGGCGCGGCGGTACTTTAGCGCGAAGTTAACCACGCAATATGTTCGAACCGGGAAAGGAATCGGTAAGGCTGTTTCTTAAGTCGATCGAAAGAGCTTCTCCCTAGATTGGCAGCATCCGATCAACCATCACAGAAGTTGACGGAAGTGCTGTAACACGTGGAGT
>NZ_RZTB01000501.1:0-307 GCF_003997735.1 Mesorhizobium sp. M7A.F.Ca.MR.148.00.0.0
CATCGGCTCCAGGCCATAGATCGATGCCTGGCAACTCGCAAATGCCTTGAAAGCCTGCCGGGTCCACTCCGTGGCCGGATCACAGCGCACTGGTTGCTTCAGGCCGGACGAAAGCTGTGGTTTCACGGATGGTCGTTCCAGCCAGTTGGCACTGGCCGGCGTGACCGTTTGGACAAAGCCAAACGACACGATCGCGCCCGCGACCGCCTTTAGGAAGGATCCGTCGGCTGTCATGATGGCCAACAGGCGTGGCTATCCGGTCAGTGCATGTACTCGACAATGCGATCGTGAAAACACTCGCATTTGT
>NZ_RZTB01000502.1:0-307 GCF_003997735.1 Mesorhizobium sp. M7A.F.Ca.MR.148.00.0.0
GAGAGCTGCCAGGGATATTTCTTCTCGAAGCCTGAGAGGTTGACGAGATCGAGCGTGCGCTTGATCCGCTCGCCCTGCTCCGCCCTGGACAGGCCCATGATCTCCAGCGGCAACCCGACATTGCGCTCGATGGTGCGCCACGGAAACAGGGCGGCGGCCTGAAAGACATAGCCATAGGCGCGTTTCTCGCGCGCCTGCTCTGCTGTCATGCCATTGACGGAAATCGTCCCCGAGGTCGGCTTCTCCAGATCGGCGATGACGCGCAGCAGCGTGGTCTTGCCGCAGCCCGAAGGCCCGATGAAGGAGA
>NZ_RZTB01000503.1:0-306 GCF_003997735.1 Mesorhizobium sp. M7A.F.Ca.MR.148.00.0.0
TGAAACCCGCGGGCGCACAACCGCTCGACGCTGTCTCCGCGGCGAAAGCCGGGCGGCGTGTGCTGGTTGTGTCCCACGATCCAGCCTTTCCGCCGATCTCAGGCGCGGATCTGCGGAACTATCGCAATGCTGAGTCTGCTGCGCAATTCGGCCCGGTCTGCCTGGTATCTGTGCTGCCGCAGGCGACGGAAACAACCGATCCGTCGATCCGCACCGAAGCCTTGTCGATCAAGGGAGAGGCCCGCTCCAGTTCGATCGGGTGGTGGCGTATAAGGGCGGAGCGTCGCATCTCGCGCGTCGCCTTGA
>NZ_RZTB01000504.1:0-306 GCF_003997735.1 Mesorhizobium sp. M7A.F.Ca.MR.148.00.0.0
ACCAGCCCTCATAGCCATGGTCCGCGAAGCGCTGCACGATGGCGCCGAAATCGAGCGAGCCGTCGCCCGGCACGGTGAAGGCGCCCAGCGCCACCGCATCGAGGAAGGATTGTTTGGTGCGATCGAGCTTTTCGATCACGCCCATGCGAACGTCCTTCACATGCACATGACTGATGCGGGTATGATGGTTGTCGATGGCACGCAGCACGTCTCCGCCGGCGAATGCCAGATGTCCGGCATCGAGCAGCAGCGGAATGCCGGCTCCGGAATAGCGCATGAAGGCATCGAGTTCCGGCTCGGTCTCGA
>NZ_RZTB01000505.1:0-305 GCF_003997735.1 Mesorhizobium sp. M7A.F.Ca.MR.148.00.0.0
ATCCGCAGCTTGGCTCACGGAAATTCAGCGCATTTGCCGTACTCACGGCATTGTTTTTATCGTCGACGATATTCAGGCGGGTGCGGGCCGAACTGGCGATTTCTTCTCATTCGAGTCCGCGAAAATCGAACCGGATATTGTGTGTCTTTCCAAGTCACTAAGCGGTTCAGGTAGTCCGCTGTCCATCGTTCTGATTCGACCCGACTTGGACATATGGAAGCCCGGAGAACATAGCGGGACCTTCAGAGGCAACAATTTCGCCTTCGTGACGGCAGGAGCCATGTGCAAGATGTGGTCGGATAGGA
>NZ_RZTB01000506.1:0-305 GCF_003997735.1 Mesorhizobium sp. M7A.F.Ca.MR.148.00.0.0
GGCCAAGCATGCGCGCGATGGCAAGATCTCATGACAGCGTCACCGATGGGACAGTCCGCACCACCGCCGGCAACCGCGCCCAAGAGGCGAAGTCCCAGGTCATGGCCGCCATCGGCGGGCTGGTCGATGAGGGTAAGGCTGAGTGGAACCACACCGCAACCGGCGACATCGAGCTGCGCCTGCTGAGCGGTGAAGTGTTCGTGCTCGGCGAGGTGTCGGTCACGCGTGTCGAATGAGCACCATCAGCGCTCTTTGCGCCTTTCAGGCAGATTTGAATTTGAAAGCAAGCACCGGAGTGAGACACG
>NZ_RZTB01000507.1:0-304 GCF_003997735.1 Mesorhizobium sp. M7A.F.Ca.MR.148.00.0.0
ATCTCGTCGACATAGGTCAGCGACAGGCGGATCACCGTGTTGATGAAGGAGACCAGACCGCTCAGGCCCGGAATCGGTAGGAAGGCGGCGATACCGCCGAGCAGGCCGGTGATGGCGCGGATGGCGCCCTTGACCAGCTGATCGACGACGAAAAGGATGTTGGCCTCGGCAAAACGCTGGGTGACGATATCCCTGGCGTAGGCGATCTGGTCCTCGCCGCTGGGAATGTCGCGGCCGTCGATCAGATGGACCATGACGGCGATGTGGCCGGCCTTGACGACATAGAGGATGTATTCGCGGATCC
>NZ_RZTB01000508.1:0-303 GCF_003997735.1 Mesorhizobium sp. M7A.F.Ca.MR.148.00.0.0
GTGGATGCCGGCCGAGAGGGCGTGCCGGCAGTGCGGATGGCCCCACGACACATGCACCTGCCCGCGACGCCATCGCATTTTCGCGTGACGCCAGCATGATTCCGTAGGCGCGGCAGTGGACCCTGAGGCATTTCGGAGACGAGCTCATCGAAAGGTCTTCGCCTTCCAACCGAGCTTGTCGGCCTGCCTGGCTTGGGGTAACGCCGATCACAGGTCAACCTCGGTCGGACGGAAATAGCGTTCGTCGATCCCGATCAGCGCTTGGTTGCTTACTCACGGCCCACCTCGTCAACGCCTTTAACC
>NZ_RZTB01000509.1:0-301 GCF_003997735.1 Mesorhizobium sp. M7A.F.Ca.MR.148.00.0.0
CAACCGGGAGTGAGCAGGAACGCACCGGCTGACCGTCCACATGCACCGTGCAGGCGCCGCAGGCGGCGATGCCGCAGCCGAATTTCGGCCCGGTCTTGCCAATGAGATCGCGCAGCGCCCACAGCAGCGGCATGTCCGGATCGGCATCGATATCGAATGACTGCCCGTCGACGGTAAGGCGCATGGGGATACCCTTTGTTGTCGTCCGCTGCCAAGGGCGAAGCGTCCTCTCGGCCATTTCACCTAATACAGATTGACAAATTTCGTCATTTTGTCAAATAGGATTTTGCAGGATAGAATT
>NZ_RZTB01000050.1:0-2065 GCF_003997735.1 Mesorhizobium sp. M7A.F.Ca.MR.148.00.0.0
AGGACACGCCGCTGACTCGGCCGGCCCTGCTATGGACCTTGGTGACCTTGACATTCTCGACGATGGTGGCGCCGCGCTGGCGGGCGCCCTTGGCCAGGGCCATGGCGATATTGGCGGGGTCGCACTGGCCGTCGAGCGGCAGATGCACGGCGCCGACGACATCGGAAACATTGAGATGCGGGTACATCTCGCTGACTTCCCTGGGCGAAATCTCGCGGACATCGACATCGAAGGCACGCGCCAGCGACGCTTGCCTGTAGATCTCGTGCTTGCGCTCCTCGGTCAGCGCTACGGTGATCGAACCGACCTGGCGCATGCCGGTGCCGACCTCGGTCTCGGCTTCCAGCTTGACGTAGAGGTCGGCGGAATATTTCGCCAGCCGGGTCATGTTCTGCGAGCCGCGCAGCTGGCCGATCAGGCCGGCGGCGTGCCATGTCGTGCCCGACGTCAGCTGTTTGCGTTCGAGAAGCACGATATCGGTCCAGCCGAGCTTGGCCAGGTGATAGGCGACCGAACAGCCGGAAACGCCGCCGCCGATGATGACCGCTCTTGCTTTAGCGGGAACTGCCTTGGCGGTCATGCTGCCTCGCGACGGTAGCTGGAAGCAAAGCGGCGCAGACGAAGTGCAGCTTCCTGCAGCACGGGCTCGGGCTGGCAGAGGCTGATGCGAATATGGCCGGCGGCCGCCTCGCCGAAGCTGGAGCCGGGCATCACGCCAACCTTTTCGTTGTCGAGCAGGGCCCAGGCGAATTTCTCGTCGTCCGGTTCGACGGCCGAGATGTCGAGCATGACATACATGCCGCCCTCCGAACCGCGCACGGTCACGTCGTTCATGCCCCGCACGGCGTCGAGCAAGACGGTGCGGCGTGCCGCGTAACGTTCGGCGATCTCCTTGACGCCGTAACGGTTCTCCAGCGCCTCGGAACAGGCGATCGAGATGAAGGCCGGCAGGCCGTAGGTCGTCACCAGATTGAGATTGATCATGAGCGTGATCATCTCCTCCGGTCCCGTCAGCCAGCCCATGCGCCAGCCGGTCATGCCGTGGCTCTTGGACATCGAATTGATGACCAGCGTGCGCTCGGCCATCCCTGGCAGCGAGCGCGGCGAGACGTGCTCGCCGCCGCCGAGCGTCCAGTAGACTTCGTCCGACAGCAGCCAGAGGTCGTGCTCCCGGCAGACTTCTGCCAGTTGCTCCAGCCGCTCGCGCGAATAGACCGCACCTGTCGGATTGTTCGGCGTGTTGATCAGGATGGCGCGCGTGTTCGGCCGGATTGCCGCGCGGATCATGTCGGCACGTGGCTGGAAGCCATCCTCGGCCGGTGTCTCGACGACGGTGAAATCAGCGCCTGCGGCGCTGAACGTGTTGGGATAGGTGGCATAATAGGGCGCCACGACGATGGCGTGGTCGCCCTGGTCGAGCACGCCCTGCACGGCCGCGTAGAGTGCGGCCTGGCCGCCCGGCGTGGCGATCACCTGATCCGGCGACGTCTCGACGCCGGTGCAGGCGCTCGAGGCCGCCGCCATCGCCTTGCGCAGGCGCGGCAGGCCGGGAAGCGGGGTGTAGTGATGATTGCTGCCGCGAACCGCGGTTACACAGGCTTCGATCGTCTGCGAAGGCGTGTCGAAATCATGGTCACCGACCGACAGCATGATGATGTCTTCGCCGGCCTCCTTGCGCGTCCAGGCGGCGAAATGGACTTCCCAGCCGTCCTTGCCCGAAGGCACGATGCCGGAAATGCGCGATGATGGTCTAGGCATGCAAAACTCCCGAAATTTCGTAGCCGGCCTGTTCGAGCCGGTCGCGCAGAGCGGCGATGTGCGGTGGTCCGACTTCGCAGCAGCCGCCAACGATGCTTGCCCCAGCCTCGACCCAGCCGATCGCCTGGTCGGCATATGCATCCGGGCCAAGGTCGTGACGGGCGTGCAGCACATCGACGGTGCCGCCGTGCTTGAGCGCTTCGGTTGACGTGAAACCGTTGGCGTAGGCGCCGACCGGGCCGCCGAGGCCGATCAGTTCAGGCAAAGCCGCGGCGATTGCTTCCGGCCGGCAGCAATTGACCAGCCG
>NZ_RZTB01000050.1:2075-42671 GCF_003997735.1 Mesorhizobium sp. M7A.F.Ca.MR.148.00.0.0
TGCCAGGCCGTCGAGCGCGCTTGCCGCGGTGGCTATTGCTTCGCCGCTGCGCAGCCGCGGCTTGCCGTGGTCGGCCAGCGTCCACGACACCCATACCGGCTTGCCGCTTTCCGATGCCGCGGTGACCGCCGCGCGGGCTTCGTCCGCCGACGCCATGGTTTCACACAGGAACAGGTCGACGCCATCGGCCTGCTCGGCAACGATGCGGCGGTAAATATCGAGCGTGTCCTCGAAGGAAATGGTCAGTGCCGGTGCATAGCTGCCGAAAAGCGGCGATAGGCAACCGGCGATGGCTGCATCGCCGGCCTCGTCGCGGGCCTGCCTGGCCAATTCGATGCCGCGCTTCTGCAATGGCTTGAAGAGGTCTTGCGCACCTTCACGCGCCAGGCGTTCGGGCGTTGCCGAATAGGTGTTGATGGTGATCACGCGGGCGCCGGCGCGGATGAATTCCGCGTGCAGGTCGCGCACCAGATCAGGTTCGTCGATCAGCACCCTGGCCGACCATAGCGGCGTCGGCTCGGATTTGCTGCGGCGGACCAGTTCCTGGCCCATGCCGCCATCGGTGAGGATGGTTTTCTTCATGCGCGCAGCCTTTCGTTCTTCGGATCCCACAGCGGTTCATCCTTCTGCACGATCGCCTGAAAGCGGTCACCGAAGATTTCGACCTCGACTGATGTGCCTGGCTCGGCCAGATCGGCGCGCAGCATGCCGAGCGCGATCGATTTGTCGACCCGGTGGCCCCAGCCGCCGGACGTCGTCTCGCCGACGATCTTGCCGTCATGCCACAGCGTCGACACTGAAGGGGCGTCGCAGTCGCCCGGGTTCTCTATAACCAGCGTGACGAAGCGCTTCTTCACGCCTTGCTGCTTTTCGTTCTGGAGTGCAGCCTTGCCACGGAAATCGGGCTTGTCCCATTTGACGAAGCGCTCCAGCCCGCCCTGCAGGATCGAATAGTCGGTCGACAGGTCGCCCTTCCAGGTGCGGTAGCCTTTTTCAAGCCTGAGCGAATCCAACGCATACATGCCGAATGGCTTCAGCCCATGCTGCTGGCCTGCCGCGCAGACGGCGTCGAAGATGGCTGATGTGTCGTCCACCCTGGTGTGGATTTCCCAGCCGAGTTCGCCGGCGAAGGAGACGCGCACGAGTTTGGCCCAGCGACCGGCGATCTTGGTTTCCTGATGCGTCAGCCATGGCAAAGTGAGGTCGGCTTCGCAGACATCGGCGAGGATTTTCCGCGAGTTGGGGCCGGCCAGGATCTGGGTCGAGAATTCCTCGGTCCGGTCGATCAGCCTGAACGGCGCATCCTTGGGCATGCGCGACTTCAGCCATTCGAAATCGTGCCACTGCGCGACCGCCGCGGTGATCAGCGTCATCAGGTTGTCGTCGTGGCGCACCACGGACATTTCGGTGACGATGCGGCCCTTGTCGTCGGCGAAATAGACGAGACCGAGGCGGCCGGGCTTCGGCACCAGGCCGGTGACCTGCAGGCTCAGCCATTCGGCGGCACCCGGACCGTCGAGGTTGAAGCGCGAGAAGCCCGGCAGGTCCAAAATGCCGGCGGCGTCGCGCACGGCCAGGCATTCCTCGCGCACGCGATGATGCCACGGTCCGTCGCGGCGGAAGGTCAGCGTGGCTTCCTCGGAAATGTCATCGCCCTCTTGTGCGTACCAGGTGGCCCGCTCCCAGCCATTATAGGCGTCGAAGCGGCCGCCGAGCGCCTTGATGCGATCATGGATCGGCGACAGCTTGCGGTCGCGGCCTTCCGGCCAGGCATGGCGCGGGAACTGGATGGCATACTCGTTGCCGTAGATCTCCATGCCCTTGGCGACGCAATAGTCCGGCGCCGAGGCAAAGGAGGTGAAGCGGCGCGGGTCGCACGACCACATATCCCATTCGGTCTGGCCCTCTGTCACCCATTCGGCCAGCACCTTGCCGGCGCCGCCACCCTGGGCAATGCCGAAGGTGAAGACGCAGGCCTCGAAGGCATTGGGAACGCCGGGCATCGGGCCGATCAGCGGATTGCCGTCCGGCGTGTAGGGGATCGGCCCGTTGATGACCTTGGACAGGCCGGCGGTGCCAAGGATCGGCACGCGGGCGACGGCATCGGCCAGATAATGTTCCAGCCGGTCGAGGTCGTCGGGGAACAATTGAAAGGAAAAATCCTCCGGCATCGGGTCGTTGTGGGTGGCCCAATGCGCGCGGCAATTGCGCTCATAGGGGCCGAGATTCATGCCGTTCTTCTCCTGGCGCAGATAGTAGGAGGTGTCGACGTCGCGCAGCAGCGGCAGTTTCTTGCCCTGTTCCTTCGACCATGCCGCCAGTTCGGGAATCTCCTCGAACAATATGTACTGATGGCTCATCACCATCATCGGCACGTCGCGGCCGAACATCCGGCCGACTTCGGCGGCGCGGTAGCCGGCGGCATTGACGACGATCTCGCAGCGGATCTCACCTTGCGCCGTCTCGACCACCCACTCGTCGTTCTCGCGGCGCACGCCTGTGACCGGGCAGAAGCGGATGATCTTCGCGCCCATGTCGCGCGCGCCCTTGGCCAGCGCCTGGGTGAGCTGCGCCGGATCGATGTCGCCGTCGCTTGGGTCGTAGAGCGCGCCTTTCAAATCATGCGTCTCGATGAAGGGATAGCGGCGCTGGATCTCGTCGACGCCGACAATGTCGATGTCCATACCCTGGTAGCGGCCCATGCCCTTGGCGCGCTGAAATTCCTGCATGCGCTCTTTCGTGTGGGCAAGGCGCAGCGAGCCGGTGACGTGATAGTTCATGGGATAGTCGACCGCGTCGGCCAGCCCGCGATAAAGCTCGGTCGAATAGCGCTGCATGTTCATCAGCGACCAGGACGAGGAGAAAGTCGGCACGTTGCCGGCGGCATGCCAGGTCGAGCCCGAAGTCAGCTCGTTCTTTTCCAAGAGCACGCAGTCGGTCCAGCCCGCCTTGGCGAGATGGTAGAGCGCGGAGGTGCCGACGGCACCGCCTCCGATGATCACCACGCGCGCCGTGCTCGGCAAACCCGCCATGTTTTTCTCCAAACTTGAGCTCAATAGACGGGTGGTGAAACCACCCAGATGACAATTGCAGGCTCCGCGCCCGGATTGCGCCAGCGGTAAGGCTTGCCTTCGAAGCGAAAGGAGTCGCCTTCGCCAAGCCGATGCCAGACACCTCCGATCTCGATGTCGAACAGCCCGGAGGCGACGTATCCAGCTTCCTCGGTCGGCCGCTGCGCCTCGGCCTTCAGTTCCGCGCCCGGCGCGAAGACCGAACGCACCATCTCGAAGCTACCGCCGAGATCGGGCGACAGAAGCTCCTCCACCAGGCCGGATTCGCTTGTGCCAAGCGTGCGGCGCCTGCCAGCGCGCACGACCACGCCGCGCTCGCTTTCGACAGGTACGTCATGGCTGAAGAACAGGCTGATCGGCACGCCGAACAGTTCGGCGAAGGCTCGGAGGTCACCGAGCGATGGCGTCGACAGACCGCGCTCGACCTGGCTGATCCAGCCGACCGAACGGCCAAGCTTCGAGCCGATCTCGGCGAGTGTCAGCCCGCGCGCCTTGCGCAGGGCCCTGATATCGCCGGCCAGCACGCGTTCGTCAGGTACCTGCAATGTTCTAGCGGTAGTCGAAGGCAAAGCGCTCACTTTATGAAAAAATCTGGCCAAATTTCATGAGAAGCCAAGCTCATGAAAAAATCAAGTAGATTTTCACGGATGCACAAGATTTGCTTGCGCGATTTTGACGGTTCATGCAAAGGCTCCGCCGAGAGCGGCGAGTGGGGACGTCCGATCGAGACAAAGGGTAAGGGACGGCCCATGCTGGAAAATAATCCCCGAATCGCGGGCGATGCCGAGATTGTCGACGAGGCGATCCTGTCGCGCCGTTCGGTGCGCGCATTCCTGCCCGACATGGTCGACGACGACACCATCCGCGCCATTCTGGTGGTTGCGGCGCGTGCCCCATCCGGCACCAACATGCAGCCATGGAAGGTCTATGTCACCAAGGGCGAGAGCAAGCAGCGGATATCAGACGCCATTCTCAATTCCGGCATTCGCGCCGAAAAAGCTGATTGGGACGAGTACCGGTATTATCCCACACAGTTCTTCGAGCCGTATCTGACCCGCCGCCGCGCCAACGGTTTTGGCCTCTATGGCGCGCTCGGGATCGGTCGTCGCGAGGTCGACAAGATGCGCGCCCAGCACGACCGCAACTTCGTCTTCTTCGACGCCCCGGTCGGCATGATCTTCACCATCGACCGCCGGCTCAACCAGGGCTCGTGGATCGACTATGGCATGTTCCTGCAGAACATCATGGTCGCAGCTAGGGGCAGGGGTCTGCACACCTGTCCGCAGGCGGCCTTCGCGCCCTATCACCGGCAGATCAGGCCGGTGCTCGACATTCCGGACGAAGAGATCGTCGTCTGCGGCATGGCGCTTGGTTATGAAGATACGTCAAAACCTGAAAACGCCTTCCGCACCGACCGCGTGCCGCTGGAAGAATGGGTGACGTTCAGCGAGTAGCTCGGCTGGCAAAGGCCGCCTGACTATCGATGACATGCACTATTCGGTGTTCATCTGTGCGCCGTGGCCACTGACATGGGCACCGTCCTGTGGCGTCAGCTTGAGGTAGGCAAGCAGCGCGCAGAGCGTGATGATGCCCTCGATGACGAACAGGATGCGGAAATCGTCGGCGACGGCTGGACCGCCGCCGGCCAGAAATGACAATACCGCCGCAGCCAGGCCGACGCTGATCGCCACCGCCAGCTGCCATAATATGTAATAGAGCGCGCTGAAGCGGGCGAGCTGCTCGGGCGCGATGTCGGAATAGGCGAGATTGCCGGTCGAGGCCCATTGCGCGGAGCGGAAGACGCCGAAGACGAAGATGTAGGTCAGCACGATCCACGACGGCGTCGTCGCCTGCATCAAGGCGAAGCCGGCGACCGTCACGGCGACGATCGGGGTGTTGTAGACCAGCACGCGGCGAAAGCCGAAACGGTTGAGGACACGCGGCATGAAGAAGCGCATGGCCACGGAGCCGACCGCGGCGACGAAGGTCAGCGATCCCGCCTGCACCGCGCTCATGCCGAAGCCGAGCTGGAACATCAAGGGCAGCAGGAACACCACCGAGCTGAGGCCGATCGTGTCCAGTCCGCCGCCGGTGAGGAACGAAATGCGGAAGGTACGGATCCGCAACAGCTTGAGATCGAGCAGCGGATTGCGCACGCGCAGGCAGTAGAACGAGGCGATGGTCAGGATGACCAGCGCCAGCGCCAGTTCGGCGGCGATGATGCCGCCTGCGGCATCCTTGGCAGCAAGCGAATCCATGCCGAAGACGAGCAGGACCATGCCGCTGCCGACCAGCAGGAAGCCCGGAAAATCGAACGGCGTGCGCACGGGCTTGGTCATCGTCGAAAACAGCGGGGGGGCAAGAATTGCCGCCGCCAGCGCGAACGGCACGTTGATGAAGAAGATCCAGCGCCAGGAAATGTAGGTGGTCAGCGCGCCCCCGACGAGCGGACCGACCAACGGTCCGGACTGGCCGGCCAGCGAGATGTACATGTTGATCTTCAGCGTTCGGCTGCGCGGAAAGGTCGACAGGATGACGACCTGGCCGAGTGTGCCCATCAAGGCGCCGCCAAAGCCTTGCAGCGCACGCGCACCAACCAGCGTCCAGATGTTGTCGGACAGTCCGCAGAGCGCCGACGAGGCGGCGAACACCAGCAAGGCAAAACAGTAGACATTGCGCAGTCCGAAGCGGTCGGCGGCCCAGCCGCCAAGCGGCATCGAGATGATCAGGCTGGCGACATAGACGGTAATCAAGAGGCCGAGCTGGCTGGGCGGACGGCCGAGGCTTTCGCTGATGCCCGGCAGCGCGGTCACCACGACATTCTGGTCGAGGCTGGTCATGAACACGCCGCAAGCAACCGTCAGCGGCAGCAGGAGCAGGGCTCTGGCCGGCATATCGGCGCGATCCGTGGCGCCGGCGGATAGTTCTGCGGTCATGGAGATGTTCGAACCAAACGAATGTGCCGACTCTTGAAGAAGGGATTTCATATCCCTCGGGCCGGTTGGGCGGCCACGTTTCCGCACCATGGGCGCCGGCGGCCCGATTCTCTAGCGGCAGAAGCGGCTGGCGTTGATGCCAGATGTGGGCAACGCGGCCATCCGGCCGCGCCGCCTACTGCACCTCATAGCCGACTTCCTCGCTGGCATGGCAGAGCGCCTTCCAGAAAGAGCGTGCGAACGAGCGGAAGACATAGATGTCGAACTGGTCGGCGCTGGTGCGCTGGATCTGGGCGAAGATGTCGTGATGAGTGGTCGAGCGGCCGGCGCCGACCGAAAAGGCCGGCAGCGCAAAATCGATGGCGAAGAATTTCGCCAGCACCCATTCGGCCTTCGGCCCGGCAATGCGGATGGCGGTGCGGCCGTGCGAGAGGTCGGTCACGGTGCCAATGGCGGGGGTCACCACTTTGGCAAAGGCCGCAGCCAGGCCTTCGGCTTCATCGGCAACGGTGAACTTTCCCGGCGCGAAGCCGAACACCGATTTCACGCCGTCGCTCAAGCCGCCGCCGGCGCCATCGGGCAGGGCAAGCCCGGTGACGGTGCGGATGGCTGCTATCAGCTTCTTCTCCTCGCCGGGCCACGCGGCGAGCTGCACGATCGAGCCCGGCCTTGTCTCGGTCAGGATGATCTCGACGCCGTGCTCGAAATTGCCGTGCGAGCCGACATGGAATTCAGGCTCAAGCGGCGACAAGGGTTCGGGTGATTGGCGCTCAACCATGCATGCGGCTCCCGTCCGGATCGAAGAAGTGGTTGGAGACGATCTCGACCGGTCCGAACCGGTTGCGCAGGGGATCGGAGACATGAGCGCGCGTGCCCTGCCGTGCCTTGCCGCCCTTGACCAGCGCCAGCGCGATATGCCTGCCGAGCGCCGGTGAATAGCAGCAGGCGGTGATGTGACCGATCGAGCCGTGCGGATTGGCCTCGTCAACCTCCTCGACGATGTGCGCGCCGCCATTGAACGGCCGGTTGTCGAGGGCGATCAGGCCGACCAGTTCCAGGCGATCAGACGCGATCAGGCCTTCGCGGTCCATCATTGCCGAGCCGATGAACGGCTTCTTCTTCGACAGCATCCAGTCGAGATGCAGGTCGCGCGCCGTGGTGCGGCCGTCGATCTCGGCGCCGGTGACATGGCCTTTTTCGATGCGCATGGTGCCCAGCGCTTCAAGCCCGTAGGTGACCAGCCCGAACGGCTTGCCTGCTTCAACAAGCGCTTCCCAGACATGGGTGCCGTACCCGGCGCCGGAATAGACCTCGAACGCCATTTCACCCGAGAAGGACAGCCGGCAAATCATCACCGGCACGCCTGATATTTCGCCACGTACGATACCCATGAAGGGCAAGGCGGCGTTGTCGACCGATGTGCCTGTGACACAGGCGGCGAGAATCTCCCTGGCCTTCGGCCCGCCGATCGCGGCCCCCGCCCATTCGTCGGTCACCGAGGTGACATGCACCTTCAGCTCCGGCCAGATCACGTCGAGGAAATATTCCAGATGCTGCATCACCTTGCCGGCATTTGCGGTGGTGGTGGTCATCAGGAAGTCCTGCTCGCCGAGCCGCCAGGTTGTGCCGTCGTCGAAGGCCAGGCCGTCCTCGCGCAGCATCAGACCGTAGCGGGCCTTGCCGACGGGCAGCGTCGAAAACATGTTGGTGTAGACGCGGTCGAGGAATGCGGCGGCGTCGGGGCCCTGCACGGCAATCTTGCCCAGTGTCGAGACATCGACGATCCCTGCGCTTTCGCGCGTCGCCTTGGCTTCGCGCACATAGGCCTGCTCGACCGTTTCGCCGGCATGGCCGTAGATCATCGGGCGATACCAGAGGCCGGCTGAATACATGGTCGCGCCGTTGGCCAGATGCCAATCATGCATCGGGGTCAATCGTTCGGGCTTGAGATCGCCAAAACGTTCCGCCGCCAGCGAGCCGATCGACACCGGCGCAAAGGGCGGCCGGAAGCGCGTCGTGCCGACTTCGGGGATGGGCTTGCCCAGGGCTTCGGCCATGATGGCAAGGCCGGGCACGTTGGAGCTCTTGCCCTGGTCGGTCGCCATGCCGAGCGTGGTGTAGCGTTTCAGATGCTCGACCGAGACAAAGCCTTCCCGGTGGGCCAGCCGCACGTCCTCTGCCGTCACGTCGTGCTGGAAGTCGACAAAGCTCTTGCCCTTGGCCCTGATCTCGAACACCGGCGCGGGATCGGGATCGCCGGGCACGGCTTCCACCACCGGCAATACAGAAGGCGCGCTGGGGCCACCGGCTGCGGCAAGGCCCGCGGCGCGGCCTTCGGCGATGGCTTCGGCGGTGGAGAAACTGCCGGTGAAGGCGCCGGCGCCGATCCAGCTCTGTGTTGGCTTCGGCGGCAGGAAGGCCTGCCGCGCGGCATTCCATTCCGCCTTGGCGCCGGCCTGGCTGGCCAGATGGATGGTCGGCGACCAGCCGCCGGACATCAGCAGGCAATCGGCGTGGATACTGCGGGCATCACCTATGAGTGCGCCATTGGCCATATCGAAGCGTTGCAGTTTGAGGCCGGACAGCGCCTTTCCGCCTTCGGTGGCGACGACGGCATGGCCAGCGAAGATCTCGGCCTCGGCTTCCGCAGCCAGCTTGCGCATCTCCGGCGAAAGTTCCGGCCTGACATCGGCGATAGCGACGACCGCGGCACCGGCCTTCTTCAAGGCGACGGCCGCCCGATAGGCGCTGTCATTGTTGGTGAACAGCGCTATCCGCTCGCCCGGCAGCACGCCGAATTCGTTGGCATAGCGCTCGGCTGCATGCGCCAGCATCACGCCTGGCCGGTCATTGCCGGGGAACACGAGCGGCCGCTCGAACGCACCGGTGGCCAGGACCACGGATTTGGCACGGATCGCCCAATAGCGATGGCGCGGCTCGCCCTTGCCTGGCTGATCCTTGTGGTCGCTGACCCGTTCGAGCGCGGCAAGCGTGTTGTTGTCGTAGTAACCCCACACCGTGGTGCGCGGTAGAAGCCGGACATTGTCGCGGCCTGCGAGCTGGGCGACCGCGCGCCGCGCCCAGTCGGCGGCAGGCGCGCCATCGATGCTTTCCTCGGACCAGTTGGCCGAACCACCGAAAAGCGGCTCGAGATCGGCCAGCATGACGCGCGCTCCCTGATCGGCGGCGGTCCTGGCGGCCATCAGGCCGGCCGGGCCGGAGCCGACCACCAGCACGTCGCAAAAGGCGTTCATGCGCTCATAGCGGGCCGGGTCTTTCGCCGTTCCGGCGCTGCCGAGACCGGCGGCGCGGCGGATGAAATGCTCACAGAACATCCAGAAACGCGTGCCTTTGAGCGGGCCGAACACCGGTCCCATGAAGGTCTTGTAGTAGAAGCCGGTCGACAGGATGTTGCCGCCGAGCTGGTTGACGGCGTTGATGTCCCAGGCAAGCGAGGGAAAGCGGTTCTGGCTGATGGCAACCAGGCCGTCATGGATTTCGACCATGGTCGCCGGAATGTTGGGCTCGCGAACCTCGCCCTTCAGCACCGTCACCAGCGCGTTGGGTTCCTCGACGCCGGCTGTGAGCAGGCCGCGCGGGCGGTGGTATTTGAACGAACGTCCGTAAAGCGTGACGCCCTTGGCCAGCAGGGCCGACGCCAGCGTGTCGCCGGCATGGCCGGTGTAGGCCGTGCCGTCGAAGGTGAAGCGGATGGTTTTCAGCCGGTCGATGCGGCCGCCGGTATCGGCGCGGCGCGGGCTCATGCCTTGTCCTCCGCCTTGCGGCGCGCGGCGGAGCCATGATCGCCGCGCCCTTGATGATCACCGCGCACGAAGGCAACGCTGGAAATCTCATGCGTCAGCGTGTTGCGCACGACGCGCAGATGCGCGCGGCAGCCGCCGGAATGCTGCCAAATCTCGTTGTGATCCCCGGCCGGGTTCAGCCTGTCATAGACATAGGCATTCCACGCCTCGAAATTCTGAGAGGCAGGATCGGGACGCTCGCGGTTGCCGTCACCCTGATAGGTGAACTCGATGACGTCGCGCGGACCGCAATAGGGGCAAGTGATCAACATTGAACTCTACCTAATGCCTAATGCAGCCGGGGGTTTGCACCCTGGCCCTTGTCGTCGATCACCAGGCCGCGGTGGAAGCGGTCGAGGGTGAAGGGGGCGTTGAGATCGTGCGGCTGGTCCTTGGCGATGGTCCAGGCGAAGCACCAGCCGGAAGCCGGCGTCGCCTTGAAGCCGCCATAGCACCAGCCGCAGTTGAGATACATGCCGGGCAGGGGGCCGGTGGTGATGATCGGCGAGCCGTCCATCGACATGTCGCAGACGCCGCCCCAGGAGCGCAGCATGCGCACGCGCGCAAGGCCCGGAAACAGCGCCAGCATTTCGCTCATCACCTCGTCGACGACAGGCAGATTGCCGCGCTGGGCGTAGCTGTTGTAGCCGTCGATGTCGCCGCCATAGATGAGGCCGCCCTTGTCCGACTGCGACATGTAGAAATGGCCCATGCCGAAGGTGACGACGGTGTCGATGAAGGGTTTCAGCGATTCCGTGACGAAGGCCTGCAGCACATGGCTCTCGATCGGCATCGTCTCGATGCCGGCCATCTGCATGACCCGTCCGGTGCTGCCGGCGACCGCCACGGCCACCTTCCTGGCGCGGATGTCGCCGCGCGACGTGGTGACGCCTGATATACGGTCGCCATCGCGCAGAAAGCCGGTGACCTCGCAATTCTCGATGATGTCGACGCCGCGCCGGTCGGCGCCGCGCGCGTAGCCCCAGGCCACCGCATCGTGGCGGGCGGTGCCGGCGCGGCGCTGCATCAAGCCGCCGACCACCGGGAAGCGCGCGCTGTCGGAGACATCGAGCGCCGGGATCAGACGTTTGATCTCAGCCTTCGTCATCAGTTCGGCGTCGACGCCGAGATGGCGCATGGCGTTGCCGCGCCTTGCATAGTCGTCGAACTGGGCCGGCGTGTGCGCCAGGTTCAGGCAGCCGCGCTGCGAGAACATGACGTTGTAGTTGAGCTCATGCGAGAGGTTCTCCCACAGCTTCATCGAGTGTTCGTAGAAGCGGGTGTTGGCCGGCAGCAGGTAGTTCGAGCGCACCGCCGTGGTGTTGCGGCCGACATTGCCGGAACCGAGCCAGCCCTTTTCCACAACGGCGACATTGGTGATGCCGTGTTCCTTGGCAAGATAATAGGCGGTCGCCAGCCCATGACCGCCGCCACCGATGATTATGACGTCATAGGACGCTTTCGGGTCAGGCTTGCGCCATGCCGGCTTCCAATCCTTGTTTCCCTTGAGCGCGTTCGCGAGCAGCGAAAAGGCCGAGTACTCTGCCATTGATGTCATCCGGTTCGGGCGATGCGGCAGACTATAGAGCAGGCCGCACCCGCAAAGCCAATATTGCGCCATCGCCTTTCGACTGGCCGACGCTTGAAATGGATCGATGGGGGTGAGTGATCGGCTGGCGCCAATGATCGGATGGGCTCGCGATACGACGGCTTGCCCCAGGATAGGGCCGTCTTTATCAAGGACAGGCTTTTTCAAATTGCCTTTGCCGCCGATGAGTCGCCAACAAATCATGCTTTTCCGATTGCTTCGTCTCATTTTGCTCCTCGCGCTTGTCGTTTCGGCGCCGATGTCGTTCGACGCGGCTGCACAAGGGCTTGGCCAGGCGCCAGCCGGGCTGGTCGCCGACCAGCAGAAGATCCTGCAGGACCTGACGACCAAGACCGACAATCTGGAAAAGAAGATCCAACAGGACGCCGAGGAGGATAGCAGCCTTGTCGATATCCGCTTGCAGCTCGAGGAGTTGTCGCGGCAATCGCTGAACAGCGCACTGGCCTTCCGCACGCGTCTTGGCGAGATCAACAGCCGTCTTGAGCAGCTTGGCGCGGCACCTGCGGCGGGTCAGCCGCCGGAGCCCGACATCGTCAGCGGCGAACGCCAGGCGCTGGTGTCGGAAAAGGCCGAGATCAATGCGGTCATCTCGCAGGCCCAGGCCCTGTCGATCCGCATCAGCGGGCTGATCGATAAGATCGGCAATATGCGCAGCGAGTTGTTCCGCAACCTTTTGACCAAACGCTACGTGCTGTCGGATGCGCTGAGCCCGCAGGTTTTCTCCGACGCCCAGGACGAATACACCAATCTGTACAAGGCGGTGTCTTCCTGGCTGAGCTTCGCTTTCAAGTTCAAGTTCCAGGCCATCCTCGCAGCGACCTTCGTGGCGCTCGGGCTGGCCCTGGTGCTGCTGGTCGGCGGCAGGCGGCTGTTCGGGAGGGTGTTCGAAGCCGATCCCTCCAATGAAGACCCGTCCTATCTCAGCCGCTTATCGGTGGCTTTCTGGTCAACCTTGCTGCCAACGCTGGCGGTTGCCGCCTTTCTGGGATCGACGATTTTCTTCTTCAATTATTACAATGTGTTGCGTGGTGATATTGGCCTGTTCCTCAATGCATTGGCGACCGCCATCGGCGTGGTGTTCTGCGTCAACCGGCTGACCAATGCGGCGCTGGAGCCGCGGCTGCCAAACTGGCGCCTTATCCCGGTCGAAACGGGGCCGGCGCGCTGGCTGGTGCGCCTGACCACCGCCATGGCCGTGGTCATCAGCGTCAACACCTTCCTGTCGGTGATCAACGACAAAATGGGCTCGCCGCTGTCATTGACCATTGCCCGCAGTTTCGGCGCAACCATCATCGTCGGCGTCATCCTGATCCTGATGGCGATGCTGAGGCCATTCAAGGCGCGTGATGGAAGTTGGCGGCCGTGGCCGGCATGGCTGCGCTATACGGCGCTTGCACTCGGTCTTTTCACCATCGTCGCGGCGCTGCTTGGTTACATCGGCCTCGCTCTGTTCGTTTCGCTGCAGGTCGTCGTTACCGGCACCGCGCTGATCACCGCCTATATCGGTTTCCTGTCGGCACAGGCGATCGGCGAGGAGGGTGCTTTCGCCAACACGACCGTCGGGCGCTGGCTGTCGGCCAAATCCAGCTACGAGGATACGGCCCTCGACCAGCTCGGCCTTGTCGTCAGCGTTGCCATCAATGTGATGATCGTGCTGGTGTTCCTGCCGCTGATCCTGCTGATGTGGGGTTTCCAGCTGGGCGATATCCAGGCTTGGGCCTACAAGCTCGCAACCGGGATCAACATCGGGTCGGTGACCATTTCGGTGACCGGCATCCTCTCCGGCATCGTCGTCTTCATCATAGGCTATTTCCTGACGCGCTGGTTCCAGGGCTGGCTCGACGGTTCGGTGATGGCGCGTGGCAAGGTCGATACCGGCGTGCGCAACTCGATCAGGCTGGCGGTCGGCTATGCCGGCGTCGCGCTCGCGGCACTGGTCGGCATCTCGGCGGCGGGCATAGACCTGTCCAGCCTGGCGCTGGTCGCCGGCGCTCTTTCCCTCGGTATCGGCTTTGGCCTGCAGAACGTGGTGTCCAATTTCGTTTCCGGCCTGATCCTGTTGGCCGAGCGGCCATTCAAGGTGGGCGACTGGATCGTTGCCGGCGATGTCAGCGGCACAGTCAAGAAGATCAGTGTGCGCGCCACCGAGATCGAGACCTTCCAGCGGCAATCGGTGATCCTGCCCAATTCAAACCTGATCAACAACGCCGTCGGCAACTGGACGCACCGCAACAAGCTCGGCCGCATCGACATCAAGGTCGGCGTCGCTTACGGCAGCGACGTCAAGCAGGTTCATGCCGTCCTGCTGGAGATCGCCCGCAGCCACCCGATGGTGCTGAAGAACCCCGAACCCTTCGTGCTGTTTTCCAATTTCGGCCCTGCCGCTCTGGAATTCGAGATCCGCGTGTTTCTGGCCGATGTGATGAACGGCAACATCGCGCAGAACGACATCCGTTTTGCCGTCCTCGAAAAATTCAGCAGCGAACACATCGAGATGCCCTCGACGCCGCGCGCCGTGGGCGAGGCCCATAAGCCCAAGGCGTGGCCGACAGACGACGACAAGATCGAGGCCGACTTCGCCGAACAGGAGCAGATAAAGGCCGAAGCCGAGGCGGAGAAGAAGCGGCTGGTCAAGTCCCGCAAAACCAAGAAGCCAGATCCGGACTAAGCTGGGACTCCGTCGACCTTGATCCTGCCGAAACCGATTGCGGCATGAATGCGGCATTCAGTTGCGGTTCAGCTTCCATCTCCTATAAGCTCCCATGCAAAGGCGAAATTGCCTTGCGAAATGCAACAGAGGCGGTGGGAACACCGATATTGCACCATGTGGAAGTCTCTCGTCGCTGCCGTCGCCCTGGTCGCCGCCATCGGCTCGGTCCATGCCGCAAGCGCGGTCAACAAGGACGCCGAGACCCGCACGCTGGTCGTGACCGAGGGCGGCAGCAAGACCGACCTCGCGCTGGCTGGCGGCGAAACGGTTGAGTTCTGCCCGAATGGCTGTTTCGTCACCTTGCCGAACGGCGACCTCGAAGCTCTGACCGGTTCGGAAACCATCGAAATCTCGGGCGGCGTCGCCCGAATCAAGTAATTCCGATTGGCATATCTTGAGGGGCCGGGCATTTGCTCGGCCTTTTATCTTTTCCGGTAGCAGTTGCTTAACAATGACGCGGGAAATACCGTCACGGCAGCCGTCTGCAACCGGGCGTTTTAACGTTCGCTACGCCATCGCCCGCTATACCAGCCTCAAGACGCCGGAAAGCGGCGCGCAACTCTACGCGGGCAGGGCAGGACGGACATGGATGCGCGGTCGGACAGGAACGCAATACCGCTTGCGGTCGATCTCGACGGCACGCTGATCGCGACCGACCTGTTGTGGGAAGGGCTGTTCATCCTTCTCAAGAAGAACCCGCTCTATATCTTCCTGGTACCGTTCTGGATCGCCGGCGGGCCGGCGCGGCTGAAGCAGGCGATCGCTCAACGCATCGACATCGATCCGGCATCGCTGCCCTATCGCGAGGTGCTGCTTTGCCGCCTCCGGACCGAACACGCCGAGGGCCGCAAGATCGTGCTGGCTACCGGTACGCCGCGCAAGTTCGCCGACGCCATCGCGGCCCATCTCGGCATTTTCGACCAGGTGCTGGCCACCGATGGTCTCGCCAATCTCACCTCGGGCAGGAAGCGCGCCTCGCTGATCGCAGCCTATGGCGATGGCGGTTTCGACTATGCCGGCAACAGCCGTCACGATCTCCAGGTCTTCGATGCAGCGCGCAACGCGATCGTCGTCGCGCCCGACCGCCATGCCGCGCGCTGGCAGGCCGCACATGGCGCCGAGACGATGCCGGCGCCGAAGCCGACTTTGCGGACCATCGTCAAGATGCTGCGTGTCCATCAGTGGCTGAAGAATTCGCTGATCGCAGTGCCGATGGTGCTCTCGCATGAATATTTCAACACCGACATGATCTGGCAATGCCTGCTGGCATTCGTCTCGTTCAGTGCGGTGGCGTCGGCCATCTATATCCTCAACGATTTCTTCGACCTCGCGCTCGATCGCAAACACCTCACCAAGCGCAACAGGCCGTTCGCCAGCGGTGCGCTGTCGATCCCGTTCGGACTTGGCGCGATCGCGGTGCTTCTGGCGATCGGCATCGGCACCGGGCTGTTCCTGTCGCCCGAATTCATGGCTGTGCTCGGCGGCTATATGGTCGTCACAACGGCCTATTCGCTGTCGTTCAAGCGCATGCTGCTGGTCGATGTGCTGACACTCGCCGGCCTCTACACGATCCGCGTCCTGGCCGGTGCGGCGGCGACCGGCGTCGACGTCTCGTTCTGGCTGCTGGCCTTCTCTATCTTCTTCTTCCTGTCGCTGGCGCTGGTGAAGCGCTTCGTCGAACTGCGCACCACCGCCATTCCGCCTGGCGAGCGCATTGCCGGTCGCGGCTATCGCACCGAAGACCAGGAAATCGTCGCCCAGGCCGGCATGGCCTCGGCCTTCTCCTCGGCGCTGGTGCTGGCGCTCTACATGGACAGTGTCGCGGTGCGCGAGCTCTATCCGCATCCGTGGCTGATCTGGCCGCTGGCACCGATCGTGCTTTATCTCACCATGCGCGTCTGGATCCTGGCGCGCCGCAACGAGATGCATGACGATCCGGTCGTCTTCATCATCCGCGACTGGCGCAGCCAGATCGTTGTGCTGATCGGTGCGGTGATGCTGGTCATCGGGGGCTGGTAGGCATGGCCACTGAGCGGTTCCCGAGCTTTGGCCTTGCTACGCCGCCGGCGCCGCGCGCCATCGGTGCCGACGAGGCTATCTCGCTGCTGAAGGGCGGTCAGGCCAAGCCAGCGTCACTGCTTGCCTACGGCAATGGCCGCTCCTACGGCGATTCCTGCCAGAACGCGGCCGGCGCGGTCGTCGACATGCGTTCGCTGAATAGGATCCGCGCCTTCAACGCCGAAACCGGTGTTCTCGAGGCCGAGGCCGGCGTGCTGTTGTCCAACATCATCGCCCACGCTGCCCCACACGGCTTCTTCCCGGCGGTTGTGCCAGGCACGCAATTCGTCACGCTCGGTGGCGCCATCGCAAACGACGTGCATGGCAAGAACCATCATCGGCGCGGGACATTCGGCTGCCATGTCGAGAGCTTCACGCTGCTCAGGTCCGACGGAAAGACCCACCGCTGCTCGGCATCGGACAATGCGCGGCTGTTTGCGGCAACGATCGGCGGCATGGGGCTGACCGGCCTCATCCTGTCGGCCTCGATCCGGCTGATGCGGGTGCATTCGCTCGACATCGTCGAAAAGGCGACCCCGTTTCGCGATCTCTACGAATTCTTCGGTTTGGCCGAGGCGGCCGATCAGGCCAATGAATATGCGGTCGCCTGGATCGACCAGTTGGCCGATGGCCGCAACAGCGGTCGCGGCCTGCTGTTCACTGGTAATCACGCCGAGCACGGCTCGCATGCCGCCTCGCGCGTCGGCGGCAATTTCTCGGTGCCGGTCCAGCCGCCATTCAGTGTGCTCAACCGGCCGTTCCTGACCGCCTTCAGCGCTGCCTACAGGTGGAGGAAGAGCCGGGCAACCGTGCCGCGCCAGGCCGGATATCAGGGCTTCTTCTTCCCGCTCGACGGCGTGCGCGACTGGAACCGGCTTTATGGGCCGAAAGGGCTTTTCCAGCACCAGAGCGTGGTGCCGGAAGAGACGGCGCGCGAGGCCGTGCCGGCATTGCTGGCGGCTGCAAGGCAAGCCGGGCAGGGCTCGTTCCTCACGGTGCTGAAACGCTTTGGCTCCATCCGCTCGCCGGCACTGCTGTCGTTTCCGCGTTCCGGCTACACGCTGACGCTGGATTTCCCCAACAGGGGTGCCGCGACGCTGACATTGCTGCGGCAACTCGACCGCATCACGGTCGAGGCCGGCGGCGCGGTCAATCCATACAAGGACGCCCGCATGGGGGCCGAGATATTCGCCTCGTCCTTTCCCGAATGGCAGCGGCTGGAAGAGCTCCGCGACCACGCCTTCATGTCTGACTTCTGGGCGCGCACCGCGAAGAGGTTGGATGCGCGACGAGGCTCGGTCGAGGCGGCCGAATAGATAAAACTCGAATAATTCCTGGTTAATTGATGCTTAATAACGCGATTTACTCAAAATATTGTTGGGACTTCACCAAATGTTTGCGGGTTTGTAGTAGGAATCGCGAAGGGGTGGCTTGGAACGCATGAAATACATCGTCTTCATTCTCTTTACAGTCATGACCAATGCCGCCGCGCAGCTGATGCTGAAGCAAGGCATGATGTCGCTCGGGCCGATCTCGTTCGAGGGCGTCAATCCGCTCGTCAAGTTGCTGCAGATCGTTTTCAGCCCCTGGGTGTTCCTTGGCCTGTGTACCTTCGTCATCTCTATGGCATCGCATCTCTATGTGCTGTCCAAGGTCGAGCTCTCCTTCGCCTATCCGTTCCTCAGCCTCGCCTATGTTGCCGTCGCCATCTTCGCTTATTTCGTCTTCCGCGAGGACCTCAATGGCTGGCGCATCGCCGGCATCGCCTTCATCTGCGTCGGCACGGTGCTGATCGCCCAAAGTGGCCGAGATTTGGGTGGTCGAGGGCATGAGGACCAGACCGCTTCCATCACGCCCGACAAGATTCACGCAAACGAGATCGTTCGATGAGACATGTGATTTTCGGCGGCGACGGTTTCGTCGGCCGCCATCTCGCCCCGAAACTTGTGGCCGATGGCGAAGAGGTCGTCGTCGCCGATATCGTCAAAAGCGACCTGCCGCATTACCGCAATGCCCGCTTTGTCCAATGCGACGTCACCGATCCGGCATCGGTCGCGGCGGTTGGGCTGAAGGCCGGCGACATGGTCTATAATCTGTCGGCCAAGATGCTGTCGCCGATCCAGGTGCGCGCCAAGCGGCACGATTTCTTTTTCCCGGTGAATTTCCACGGCACCGAGCACATCATGCAGGCCATGGACGGAGCCGGTGCGTCAAAACTCGTCCACTACACGACTGACATGATCTACGGCCACACGGTCACGCAGCCGATGACCGAGGAGCATCCGGTGGCGCCGCTGGGCGAATATGGCTGGTCGAAGCAAAAGACAGAGGAGTTGGCGGCCGAATGGCGCAAGCGCGGCATGTCGATCTCGCTGCTTCGCCCGCGCCTGATCATCGGCCCAGGCCGGCTCGGCATCCTGGAAAAGCTGTTCAAGCTGATCGACTGGAACCTTCCCGTACCGATGATCGGCTCGGGCAAAAACCCGTATCAGTTCATCTCGGTGTTCGACTGCGCCGAGGCCGCGCGTGCGGCCTGGAAGGCCGGTGTGCCTAATGAGGCCTATAATCTGGGTTCGCTCAACCCGCCGCCGGTCAAGAAATTGCTCGGCGATTTGATCCGGCATGCCGGCTCGAAATCGATCCTGATCCCGACACCGGGCTGGGCGGTCAAGCGCACGCTGGACCTGCTCGACCTCTTGAACATGCCGATCATGGACCCGGAACAGTATCTGATCGCCGACGAGGACTGCGTGCTCGACGTGTCCAAGGCCGGGCGCCAGCTCGGCTGGGTGCCGCAATATCGCGACGAGGACATGCTGATCGCCGCCTACAGCGAGTACCGCGCAAAGAAAGCCGGCCACGCAGTCGCCACCAAACATGTGCCCGCCGAATAGCGGCTCGCAAAAACAGCTTTCGTTGCGCTCGATCCTGGTCGTGCGTGCAGACAGGAGATTGAAATGACCGTCATGGCCAAGCCCGAACAGACCAATTTGCGCACCATGGTCAGCGCGCCGTCGCTATCGCCCGCCACCATCGCCAAGCCCGATTTGATCAGCGTCGAGCAGGCCAAGGCGATGGACGTTGCCCGCATGACCGACCTGTTCAAGGCGCATCTCAACCCCGGCCAGCTGCCCTTCATGAAGCTGCTCGGTTTCCACAAGATCAAGATCGAGCGTGCCGAAGGCATGTTCTACATCGACCAGAACGGCCGCAAGATCCTCGACTTCTTCGGCGGCTTCGGTTCGCTGGCCTTCGGCCACAATCATCCGCGCATTCTGGAAGCACGCAAGAAATTCCAGGAGGAGAAGCGCCAGGAAATCGCCATCGCCTTCATGTCGCAATATGCGGCAGCGCTTGCGCACAACATCGCCAAATGCTCGCCCGGCGATCTCGACATGGTATTTTTGGGCTCGTCCGGTTCGGAAGCGATGGAAGCGGCGGTGAAGCTCGCCGAGCGCGCGGCCGGTCCGAAGCGGCCGAAGATCGTCTATGCCGAGAATTCCTTCCACGGCAAGACCAAAGGCGTGCTGGGCATCACCGACGGGCAGCTTTACCGCGCGGACTTCAAGGTGGCCGAAAACACGGTCCGCATCCCGTTTGCCGACATCGAGGCGGTCGAGCGCCTGTTCCGCTCCGATCCGGAGATCGGGGTCATCGTGCTTGAAACCATCCAGGGCGGTGGCGGCATCATCCAGGCGCCGGCCGAATATTGGCAGAAGCTGCGCGCACTGTGCGACCAGTATGGCGTGTTGTGGGTCGCCGACGAAGTGCAGTGCGGCTATGGCCGGTCAGGCCGCTTCTATGCTTTTGAGCATTACGGCGTCATTCCCGATGTGACGGCGCTGGCCAAATCGCTTGGCGCCGGCAAGGCCGCGGTCGGCGCGATGATCGCGCGGCGCGAGGTTTATATGAAGGCCTATGGCACGCCGAAAACGGCGATGATCCATGCCATGGCGACCTTCGGCGGCATGGGCGAGGCCTGCGTCACCTCGATCGAGGGGCTCAACGTGCTCTACGACGAGGGGCTGATCGACAATGCCGCCGTCACCGGCGACTATTTGCTGCAGCGCCTGCAGGCGCTCAGGGAAAAGTACCCGAAGATCATCAAGGAGGTGCGCGGCAAGGGTTTTATGATCGGCCTGGAGTTCCACGACTTCTCGCAGACCTTGCCGATGGTGCTGCGGCCGATCGTCAGCGTGCTCGACGACAAGCTGAAGGGTTCGCTGTCGGGCTTCATCGGGGCGCTGCTGCTGCGCGACTACGATGTGCTGGTCGCCTTCACCGAATACAACCGCAACGTCATCCGGCTCGAGCCGCCGCTGATCTGCCAGCGCGAGCATGTCGACCGCTTCGTCGATGCCTTCGACAGCCTGCTGTCGCGCGGCATCGTGGGAATCGTGAAGGATTTCGTCAAAAGCCAGGTCCGTTAAGCGCTCGCTGGATACAACGATGCTGACCAAGTCGCCCGCTCCACAAAACCCAGTCGACCGGCTCACCGAGCCCGTTCTGACGTGGGGCGAGGGGACTTATGCGCGGCTGGCAGCACCGATCGGCGCGGCGGCTTTCGCGCTTTACATTCTTTTTACAGCGTTCACCGCATGGGTGATGCCCGACGCCAACTGGGACATGCTGCCCTATCTCGCTATAGCGGAGGAAGGCACCTATCCCGATGCACAGGCGCTGCATGACTATGCCTACAGCACTGTCAAATCGTGCGTGTCCGCAGGCGACTATAAGGCGCTGACCGACGATGGCGGCGGCTTCCGCAGTCACATGGCGGAGAATGCCGCCGACTTCCATTCACTGCTCGGCATGTACCGGATCAAATTTCTCTACGCCGAGATACTGTCGACGATGAGCGCGGTGATGTCGCCAGTCGAGGCGATGCGCCTGGTCTCAGTGTTCTCGGTTCTGCTATTCGGCGTGATCGCGCTGCTGTGGCTGCGCTCGGAAAAGGCATTGGCTTTGGCGCCAGCGGTCGGCGCGGTGCTGATCATGGCCGATTTCGGCGATGCGGCGCGCGCCTCGACGCCGGATCTGCTCACGTCGGCGCTGTTGCTGGGTGGACTTTACGCCTATGTCCGCGGCCGCGAGGTGGCGACCGCGATCCTGCTCTTCCTCGCCTTCATGGTGCGCCCGGACAATATTGTTTTCCTTGCTGTTTTTGCCGTGCTGCTGGTCGCCTTCCGGCAGAAATCGTGGGGCGCGCTGGCCGGTTTTGCGGCTTCTTTCGTCGCCTATTTCGCCATATCGCACTGGGCCCATCATCCCGGCTGGTGGCCGCATCTGTGGTTCTCCAGCATCGAGCAGCATTACAATATGGACGGGTTCGAGCCGCCATTCTCGGTCACCGCCTATCTCAGGGCGTTTGCCGCCTCGCTGCTGCGCGCCGTCAGCTTGAACAGCTGGGTCGGCGTGTCGGTGCTGGCACTGGCCGGCTGGTTTGCCGCCGCCCGCGCCGGCTTCCGCCTCGACCGCCGCGCCGGCATCCTGTTTGCGGCACTGGTGCTCGGCGCGCTGGCGAAGTTCACCGTCTTTCCGATCCACGACACGCGCATCTATTTCCCGCATCTGATCCCGCCATTCCTGCTGCTGGCGACGCCGTTCATGGCGCTGTGGGCAGCCGCGGCTCGTGGCCAGAATCGCGCGCCCTTGCCAATCATTCCCGGAGACAAGCGATGAGTTCGCTATCCAGCCTGGCGCGCGTTGCCCTGTCGCTTGGTCTACCAAGTGGTGTTCTCGATCGCGGGCCGTCGCTGCGCGGCACGAAGTTCCTGGCCAGGGCGGCGCTGAAGGCGCGATTTGGTGGGGCAGGGCGACCGTTCCAGATGGTCAATGTCGGTGCCTGCGACGGTGCGCTGTTCGACGATGTGACGCCGTGGCTGCACCGCATAGCTGGCGCACGCGCGATGCTGGTCGAGCCGATCCCGTACAATCAGAAACGACTGCGCGCCAACTACCCCGACACCAGCCGGTTCATCATCGAGCCGGTGGCGGTGACGAAGACAAAGGGCACGATCACCGTCCACACTTTCGATGCCGCCGCGCTCGAGGCCGGCACGTTGCCCATCGAGTTCATCGGCTGCTCGTCGGTCACCGACACCAATCTGATGTCGGGCAAGAATGCCTGGGGCGAGGCCGACGCCAACTTCAACAAGTTCGCGCCGCATCTCAGGGACATCGAGGTGCCATCCGAGACCTTGCAGACGCTGCTCGACCGCAACGGCATCACCCATATCGACGCCTTTCTCGTCGATTGCGAGGGCGCCGACTGGATAGTCTTCGAACAGCTCGACCTCAAGCGCTACCGTCCCGGCATGATCAAGGTCGAGGTCGGCGCGCTGCCCGCGGCCGAGATCGGCCAGGTCGTGGTCAAGCTGAAGACCTCAGGCTATCAGGTCGGCTTCCAGGCCGAAGACGTCTGGGCGTTTGCTTGAGTTAGCGTCCACCTCGAAAAGCGAACTGTCCAAGGCGCCCGACAGGAAGCATTCTGCCGTCTGGTCGCTCGGCTTTTTGCCAATGTCGCAAACAGGCTTCAATCGTGCTGCTGCTCCGCCTTATAGTCCGCGCGCTTTATCACTTTGGAGTCGCGGGCAATGGCAGAGTTTCCGAAAAAGGCGAAGGTCGTCATCGTCGGCCTGGGCGGTATCGTAGGCGCATCGATCGCCCATCATCTGATCGAACGCGGCTGGGACGACATTGTCGGCATCGACAAATCAGGCATCCCGACCGACATCGGCTCGACGGCGCACGCCTCCGACTTCTGCTACACGACCAGCCACGATTTCCTGTCGTGCTGGACGACGCTCTACTCCATCGATTTCTACGAGAAGATGGGCCACTACGCCCGCATCGGCGGCCTTGAGGTCGCGCGCGTCGGCGATGACAGCCGCATGGAAGAGATCAAGCGAAAGATCGCCTCCGCAAAGGCGTTTGGCACGCGCGCCCGTCTGATCGAACCGGCCGAGATCAAGGAGAAATTTCCACTCATCGAAGAAGCGATTGTCCAGGGTGGCCTTTGGGATCCCGATGCCGGTCTGGTCATCCCGCGCTCGCAGACGGTCGCCGGCAAGCTGGTCGATCAGGCGGAAGCGTCCGGCAAGCTCAAATCCTTCGCCAACACGTCGGCTCGGTCGCTTGTCGTCAAGGACGGCCGCATATCAGGCGTGGTGACGGACCGCGGCACCATTGAGGCCGACTATGTCATCGTCTGCGCCGGGATCTGGGGCCGGCTGATCGCGGAAATGGTCGGCGAGGACCTGCCGGTCATGCCGATCGACCATCCGCTGACCTTCTTCGGCCCCTACAACGAGTTCGCCGGCACGGGCAAGGAGATCGGCTGGCCGCTGCTGCGCGACCAGGGCAACTCGGCCTATATGCGCGACACCGGCGATCCAAAGACCGCCGAGGGCGGGCAGATCGAGTGGGGTTACTACGAAGAGACCAATCCGCGCCTGTGCCATCCGCGCGACCTGCTGGAGAAGGACCAGGCGCGGCTTTCGCCCTCACAGCGCGACCTCGACATGGAGCAGATCCTGGCACCGCTCGAACGCGCCATGGAACTGACGCCGATCCTCGGCGAACTCGGCTACAATGAGAGCCATTCCTTCAACGGGCTTCTCCAGGTGACGGCTGATGGCGGCCCGTCCATGGGCGAAAGCCAGAAGGTGCGGGGCCTTTGGTATGCCGTCGCCATCTGGGTCAAGGACGGTCCCGGCATGGGCAAGCTGATCGCCGACTGGATGACCGACGGCCGCACCGCGATCGATCACCATGCCATCGACTATGCACGGTTCTATCCGCACCAGACCAAGGAGCAATTCATCTGGGATCGCTGCACCGAGACCGCGATGAAGGTCTACAATCCGGCGGTGCATCCGCGCGAGCCGTTCTCCAAGGCCCGCAATATCAGGCGCTCGCCGTTCTGGGAGCGCGAGAAGGAACTTGGCGGTTATTTCATGGAGCTCGGCGGCTGGGAGCGCGCCCACGGCTATGCCGCCAACGAGCATCTCCTGGAAAAATACGGCAACCGCGTGCCGGTGCGCGAGAACGAGTGGGACAACCGCCATTTCTGGCGCGTCTCCAATGCCGAGCATCTCGCCATGAGCGAGGATTGCGGCATCGTCAACCTGTCGCATTTCGCCATGTACGACATCGAAGGTCCCGACCATGTCGCGCTGCTGGAATGGCTGTGCGCGGCCAAGATCGGCGGCGACAACAACATCGGCAAGGGCATCTACACCCACTTCCTCGACGAGGAAGGCATGGTGCGCGCCGACTTTACCGTCATCCGCATGGCCGACCGCTGTCGTTTGATCGACGGCGCGGACGCCGGTCCGCGCGACTTCCAGTACATGCGCCGCACAGCACAGGACAAAGGTTTCGACGTCACTATCACCGACGTGACCGAGAAATACGTCACTATCGGCATCTGGGGGCCGAACGCCCGGGCGACCTTGCAGAAGGTGGTCGAAAATCCGGACGGGCTCTCTGTTGAGAACTTCCCATTCGCGGCGATCAAGCCGGTCCGCATCGGCGGCAAGGACGTCACCGCTTTCCGCATCTCCTATGTCGGCGAGCAGGGCTGGGAACTGCACATGCGCTACGAGGACGGCCTGGCCGTCTGGGACGCCTTGCGCTCGACCGGCGTGATGCCCTTCGGCGTTGAGACCTATGCCAACACGCGCCGCATGGAAAAGAGCCTGCGGCTGCAGAACGCCGACCTTTTGACCGAGTACAATCTGCTCGAAGCCGATCTTGCGCGTCCGAAGGTCAAGGAGAACGATTTCTGCGGCAAGGCCAAGCATGTCGAATATCGCGCCCGCGAGCACCAGCCGGCCATGCTGTGCACGCTGGTGATGACCGAGAATGTCGATGCGAAGGGCGTGGCCCGCTATCCGGTCGGCACGATGCCGGTGATGGACCCGAAGACCGGCGAAACGCTGGTCGACGACCTCGGCCGCCGGTCCTTCACCACCTCGATGGCGTACGGGCCGACCGTCGGCAAGAATATCGGTCTTGCCTATTTGCCGTGGGCGTACGCCCAGGAAGGCCGCAAGCTCATGATCGAGTATTTCGGCGAGACCTATCCAGTCGAAGTCGCCGCCGTCGGCTACAAGCCGCTCTACGATCCGGAGAATTTGAAGCCGCGCAGCTGATTGCTGGCAGGCGCAAGGGCATAAAGGCAAAAGCCTGGCCATCGGCCGGGCTTTTCTCTTTTTAAGCCGGCGGTTTTCGCTTACCCTTGCGGAATGTCTGCTTTTGCCTGTGCTAGACATTTGCTTTCGGGCTGTGCCGCGTTCGCGCTGACGCTTTGGTTGGCGCCGGCGTCCCTTGCTGACGAGCCCGTCGATGTCGAGCTGGTGCTGGCCGTCGATGTCTCGCTGTCGATGTCACCGGACGAACTCGAGATCCAGCGTCACGGTTACGCAGCGGCGCTGACGCACGACAATGTGCTGCAGGCCATTGCAGATGGCGCCCATGGCAAGATCGCCGTCACCTATGTCGAATGGGCCGGTACCACCTGGCAGCGCGTCATCGTGCCGTGGACGGTGATCGCCAGCCGCACCGACGCGGAGCGCGTGGTTGCGCAATTGTCCGCTCAGCCGCCCAACAGCGCGCGGCGCACCTCGATCTCCGGAGCGCTGGAGTTCGGCAACGACCTGTTCGCCGAAAGCGGCTACCGAGGCACGAAGCGGGTCATCGACATTTCGGGCGACGGCCCCAACAACCAGGGTGCGCCGGTCAACCTGATCCGCGATGGGCTGATCAAGCAAGGCATCGTCATCAACGGCTTGCCGCTGATGACACGAGGCGGCTTCACCGGTGCCTACGACGTCAGCAATCTCGATCGCTACTACAGCGACTGTGTCATTGGCGGTCCCGGAGCCTTCATGATCCCGGTCAATGACTGGACGCAGTTTCCCGAAGCCATTCGCCGCAAGCTGGTGCTGGAACTCGCCGGTCCGGCCTCGCCGCAATGGGCGGCGGAAGAAGCCGCGCATCCGCCGGTGATATTGGCGCAGGAGAGGTCCACCACCGACTGTCTGGTCGGTGAGAAAATGTGGCGAAACCGCAGTTGGATGTTCGACAGCCGCTAAAGCTCTTCTCCGTTGAGCGTGATCTTTGGCCGAACCGGGTCCCATTCTTGCCCCGCTGCCTACCTGTTCGGGCTTACGCTCCAGGCTTGCCTCCGCTACCGAAGCAGTGGCAAACTGGGCGGGCCGCGTAATCCAGCCAGGAGCGCGGCCAAACCGAGGAAACACCGATGAGACGTCTTGCCATCCTGACCGCAGTCGCGTCTGTGCTTTATGCCGACGTCGCCAGCGCCCAATACAACCAGGCTGCCTGCATCATGTTCGAGAACGGGAATTTTCGCGGGCGGTCCATCGGCATGGGTGCCGAGGATTCCGTAAATTTTCGTGGCGGCCAGTTTTGGAATGACCGTGTGTCGTCGGTGATCGTCCGCCGCGGCTGCACGCTCGTGGCCTATGAGGATTCTCGGATGGGCGGCCGCTCGATCGAGATCACGCGCAGGATCCGCAATTTGGGCGGCAGTGACTGGAACGACCGTATCTCCTCGGCGGAATGCACCTGCGACGACTACTGAGGTTCAGGCGGCGGAGCGTAGACCGATTACGTGTGCCTCAAAGGTTCCGTAAATCCTTTACAAGCACATAGAGGTGTAGCGGGTCGGTTGGGGATTGAATGAAACCATAACGCTCGTAAAAGGCGCGGGCATTGTGATCCTTGGCATGTACGGTCACCGCGCGGATGCCTGCAATGTCAGCCGCCTGCAGGCTGCGCAGGATGGCATCGCGCAGCATTCCGCCGCCAACGCCTTTGCCCTGCCAGTTCAGGCTGACCGCGAGACGCGCCAGCAGCATTATCGGAACCGGATGGCGCGCAAGGCCTTTCGTCAACCGCTCGGGCGCACCATCATAGGCGACTTCACCAACCACGAGCGTATAGAAGCCGACCACATCTTCGCAGGAGAGACCAATATAGGTTTGCGAAGCATTTGCTTGCTGGTTTTGAAGTGCGTACCTGGCGAGAAACCTATTGAGCGGCAGTTCGCCGCAATCGAACACATCCACCAAATGCGTGCGAGCCAGTTTCTCGATACGAAACCGGCTCACGCTGGATCGCGGCCGGAAAAGATGCTCGGTTCACTCAGCAGGCGCTTCAGGCGCGGAAGATCTCGCGTGGGGGCATCCAGCGCCGCGATGAACGCAGCCCATTTTTCTGCGTCGAGGGAGAAGCTGTGTCGGTCCGCCAGTGTTTCCTCGGCGCGCCCAAGTGCACTTTCAAGGACAAAATCACTCAGCGAACGGCGTTCAACGGCGGCTGCGGTCGCGAGCGTCCGCTTTGCTTCGACGGTAAGACGCAAGTCCAGTTTTTCGGATCGAGTCGTTCTCGTGGTCATGTGACACCTTTCGACATAAGGATATCACATTTTGCCAGACAATGTCATGACAATTGTCTAAGGGATATCGGATCAGGCCGCCAGCAGCTGCTTGCGGTCGACGCGCTCCTGCTGCGGCGAGCGGGCGTAGAGTTCTCGGTAGCATTTGGAGAAATGCGAGGCCGAGACGAAGCCGCAGGCGACCGCCACCTCGACCACCGGCATCGACGACTGGATCAGCAGATGTCGGGCGCGGTCAAGCCGGATTTCGAGATAATAGCGGGCGGGGGAGCGGCCCATCTCGGTGCGGAACAGCCGCTCGATCTGGCGGCGCGACAGGTCGACATGGTCGGCGATCTCGATCAGTGACAGCGGCTCCGACAGATTGCCCTCCATCAGTTCGATGATGGTCAGCACTTTCGAGTTCTGGACGCCGAGGCGGGCGCGTAGTGGCAGGCGCTGGCGGTCGGTGGGGCTGCGCACGCGGTCGGTCAGCACTTGCTCGCAGACGCGGTTGACGAGGTTCTCGTCAAAGTCGTCGCCGATCAGCTTCAGCATCATGTCGAGCGCGGCGGTGCCGCCGGCGCAGGTGTAGATGTTCTGGTCGATCTCGAAGAGGTCGGCAAAGACATTGGCCTTCGGGAACGCCTCGGAAAAGCCCGGCAGGTTCTCCCAGTGGATGGCGCAGCGTTTGTTGGACAGCAGGCCGGCGGCGGCGAGGATATGCGCGCCGGTGCACAGGCCGCCGACGGCGACGCCGCGATTGTATTCCTCGCGCAGCCAGGCGAAGGCGGACTTGTTCTGGTAGCGCTCGACATTGATGCCGCTGCAGACGATGGCCATATTCGGCCGGTCGGGACCTGCCATCTTCTTGCGTTCATCCTCGAGCGACGTGTTGACCGCGCATTCGACCCCGTTCGAGGCGCGCACCGGCTTGCCGTCGATGCTGGCGAGGCGCCAGCGATAGGCCTCGTAGCCGAGCATGCGATTGGCCGAACGCAACGGGTCTAGCGCGGTCGCAAAAGCGATCATGGTGAAATCGGGAATAAGGAAGAATACAAACGATCGCTTGATCGGATGCTTTACGGCGTTCAAGGGAACCTCACACAGCCATGGCGCGAACAGGATGTCGCGAATAGCATAGCGACATCAGGAAAAACCATGTCTGTCAATCGGCTACGCCGCTACGACAAGATTAAATTTGCGACATGGGTCGCAAATGGGCAATCGGCGTGCAGCGAGCCCTGGAAGTGGCACGAACTGTTCAAGGGACGGGCAACGTACTGCCTGCGCGCGAAACAAAAACGCCGCCTTGGCTGGAGCCAGGCGGCGTTACAGTTTTAAAGCAGCGGCAGGGATGCGCTGCCCCTAAAATCTTCAGGCGACGAAGCCGAGGCGCGCCGCATTCATGGCGCCGGTCTGGCCGGGCATAGTGTTGGCGAGACGCTGACGCTCGAGAGCGGTGGTCAGGTTCATTTCGCGGCGGGCAAAGAGGCGTGCAAAAAGCTTCATAATCATCTCCATTTGTTGCTCAGACGGGTCGCCTTCGCTTGATGGAGTGGGGCAGCTCGTTTGCTGGCGCCGATATAGGCTTGTGTAAGCAGAAACTAAATCGCAAAAGCGAAGCGCTTGATATGAAATGCGACATCGGTTGCGACAGATTTGGGCAAGGTGCCCAAAATTTACGATTATTTACAAGGGATTAATTGAAAAGAGGGCTGCCATGCGGCTTTCTCATATGCGTCATGCGCTGGAAACATGGCTCTAAAAATTCATTTGAGTGCAAATAAAATAGAGAAGGCCTGCCGGGCGGTTTGCGCGGCAGGCCTTCAGCACATGGTACACACGATCTACTTTGCTCCAGCCCAGGATCCGACGCCGTTGCGAGTACCGGTCTTGGTATCGGAAGCTTCAGGCCAGCCGATGTCCTTCTGCAGTTCGATCGGCAGGGAGCGGATAGCGCGTTCAGTCTGGTAGCGGGCGCGCGCCGCGCTGAATTCGGTCGCGATGCGACCAAGGGACGACAGGATAGACATCTCTTTCTCCTTTAGGTTGGCTAGTGCCAGACAGCGAGTTGGCTACTGCGGGTTTGTTTCAACTTCATTTCGTGTCGAATGCAGGTCTGTGCGAGGTCGTTTCATGGCTGCTTGTGGCAGCTACTGCTTCGATGGAGTTGACTATCCTCCCAATCTGATGTTCAATCAAACGAAATGGAATGATGCTTTGTATCAGAAAAATTGAAGGTCGGTTGCCATGAACGCCCCGCTCAATCATCCGCTGCCGCTGCTCGATCTCGATGTTTTGCGCACGTTCGTGGCGATTGCCGAGACCGGCAGCTTCACCACCGCCGCCAATGCCGTGTTCCGCACGCCGTCAGCCGTTTCCATGCAGATCAAGAAGCTTGAGGACATTCTCGGCCGCTCCGTGTTCGCGCGCGACGCTCGCTCGGTGTCGCTGACGACGGACGGCGAGATGCTGCTCGGCTATGCCCGCCGGCTGCTGTCCATCAATCGCGAGGTGGTGTCGAAGTTCATCATTCCCGAGATTGTCGGTGTGGTGCGGCTTGGCTCGCCGGATGATTACGGTGAGCGCGTGCTGCCGCATGTATTGAAGCGTTTCGCGCAGTCGCATCCGTCGATCGCCGTCGACGTCACCATAGACCAGAGCAGCAATCTGCGCCGGCGCATGGACGACCGGGCGCTCGACATCACGCTGTTGACCAATTCCTACAAGACCAGCGCGCTCGGCGCCGAGGTGCTGCTGACCGAACCGATCGTCTGGGCCGGTGCCAAGGGCGGCTGCGCGCATCTGCGCGAGCCGCTGCCGGTGTCGCTTTGGGAAGAGGGCTGCGCCTGGCGCGCCGGCGCGCTCGACGCGCTTGGCCGCGAGGGCCGCAACTACCGCATCGCCTATATGAGCGCACACACGGCCGGCCAGCGCGCCGCGATCATGTCCGATCTCGCCGTGGCGCCATTGCCGAAGTCGTTCCTCGGCAATGACATGGTCGAACTCTGCCCGAAGGACGGCATGCCCGACATCGGGACCTACAATCTGGCAATGGTGGTGGCGCCGGATGCCAGTGCCCCGGTCAAGGCCGTTGCCGACCACATCCGCGCGACTTTCGAAGTCTTCCGGGAAACCGGCAAGTTCTGACCGGCTGGTAGGACGATAGTATAAAGCTACTCCGCCGCTTCGGCGGGGCGCTGTTCAGGCCTTACTCTCGTATCGTGCACGATCCGGCTCTCCCCGAGAAAGGCGACGATGCGCTCGCGGGCGCGCCGGGCTTCCGGCATGTCAATCAGCGGCCAGACGTGGAACATGCCTTCCTCATAGACAAGATCGATTTCAACGCCGGCTGCGCGGGCTTTTTCGGCGAAGATCAGATTGTCGGGAGTCAAAAGATCGCGCGAGCCGGTCAAAAGCAGCGTTCTTGGCAGCACGGACAGATCTCCATAGACCGGGCTGATGTGCCAGTCGCTGGGATCGATGCCGGCACTGTACAGGCGAATCGCCTCCCTTCCGCCAGCTATGCCCAGCCAAGGGTCGTTGCGTTCCGCCTCGAACACTGCGGGGTTGGTGAGCGACACGTCGAGACCCGGCGAAATGAGCACATGCCGCGACGGCAGGGGCAGTCCTTCTTCGGCGACCATCATGGTCAGCACCACAGCCATATTGCCGCCGGCGGAATCGCCCATGAAGACGATGTCTTCGGCTTCCGTCTCGGCGAGCATCTGCCGGTAGACATCGCCAACCATTCCGAACATGGCATGGAAATCGTGTTCGGGAGCGATTGGATAGATCGGCACCGTGATCCCGTAGCCCAGCCGATCCGCCATCTCGGCGATCAGGTGCCAATGATAGGGTGTGATTTCAAAGACATAGGCACCGCCGTGCAAGTAGAGAATCCGCTTCTGCTCGCCGGTCCTGGGTGCGATTTCGTAGACGGGGAAGCCATCGACCGTATGCATCTCGATGTCGAGACGCTGATGCAACGAGGCGGGCGGGCGGTGGTTCTCGGTCTTGCGCGCGGCCGCGATCCAGCGCTGCAAATTTTCCGGACTGGCAAATGCCTGCTTGCGGCTGTGCCGCAGGACGAAAGACACGACATGGCTTTTCAAACTTGGCATGCGAATACACGAACTTCGGCAAAGCCGACTAAGAGAACCCCCACTATCTTCGAAGATCGTGCCGTGGCCGAAAATGTCAAGATTTGCGCCGTATCTACACGGTGGTGTGATCCGCGCCGCGGTGCTCAGCGACGTGGTAGAAGTGCGGCACGCAGCCGGTTGCTGGTGGTCGCCGGGGACATGCGAGATCCCCGGCGCATGCCGAGCAATTTGCATTTGTCGGCGAAGGTCATCAGCGCGCGGCGCTCCAGATCGTGTTGATAAGTGCGGCCTTTTCGCTGGATCGCGGCGATACCGGCCAGCCGATATCCTTCTGGATTTCGGGCGGCAGGCTGTTCAACAGGCGTCGCGCCTTGCTGCGGTCGTGAGCATTCTTGATGGCCGTGCCATAGCGGCCGAGGTTTTCGAGCATTGACATCGTTGTCTCCTCTGGAGCGTTGCGGCGGCTGGAAAGATATCTCCAGCCTGCCATTCGATGCCGGTTGAATGCGCCTGCCATGTATCTGGCGAATTTCACGAAAACAGCTTTTTGGTTTCCGGATCAGGCGATCCGGAAACATTTGCATGCAAATGAGTTTGGAAAGGCCGTGACCTGGGCGCGGCCGCTTATTCCCGTCCACGCCTGGCGGCGTGGCCTTCGCGCGAACGCCGTCGGGGAGCGGCGTCGCCGGCAACGCCGTCCTCGCTGACCGTCTTGCGCGGCGGCAGTTTCACCGCTGCCGACAGCTTCGGGAACGGATCGACCTTGTTGGGCAGCGCCATGGCGTAGACGAAATGCTCCTGGAATTTCGGTTCCAGCGCCGTCTCGATCTTCTCGATCTTGCTGACCGTGTCCTCGATCTCGCGGCGATAGCCGCGATTGAGCAGCGCCATGCGCGCGCCGGCACCGGCGGCGTTGCCGACGGCCGAGACCTTGTCGAGGTCGCAATCCGGGATCAGCCCGAGCACCATGGCGTATTTCGGATCGATGAAGGAGCCGAAGGCGCCGGCGAAATGGATGCGGTCGACATGCTTGGTGTTCTGCTTTTCCATCAACAGCTTGGTGCCGGCATAAAGCGCTGCCTTGGCAAGCTGAATGGCGCGCACATCGGTCTGGGTGATGGTGATCTTCGGCCCATCTTCCGTCAATGCGGCAGAGCCTTTCTTCAGCACGTAGGAGAAGGTGCGGCCGTTGGCGGTGACGCGCGGCGAACGGGCCGTAAGCCCGCCGTCGATGACGCCGTCCTCGGAAATGATGCCGGCGAGATACATCTCCGCCACCACTTCGATGATGCCGGAACCGCAGATGCCGGTGACGCCGGTTGCCTGGACGCTTTCCAGGAAGCCCGGCTCGTCGGACCACAGCTCAGAGCCGATGACGCGGTATTTTGGTTCCAGCGTATCGGGATCGATGCGCACGCGCTCGATGGCGCCGGGTGCGGCCCGCTGGCCGCCGGAGATTTCGGCACCCTCGAAGGCCGGGCCGGTGGGCGAGGAGGCTGCAACCACACGCTGGCGATTGCCGAGTACGATCTCGGCATTGGTACCGACATCGACGATCAGCATCATCTCGTCCTGGCGATGCGGGCCTTCCGACAGCGTCACCGCCGCCGCGTCCGCTCCGACATGGCCGGCGATGCAAGGCAGCATGTAGAGCCTGGCGCCCTGGTTGAGCTTCAGGCCGATGTCGGATGCCTTGATATGCACCGCACCTGAGACAGCCAGCGCAAAGGGCGCGCCGCCAAGCTCGGTCGGATCGATGCCGAGGAACAGATGGTGCATGATCGGATTGCCGACGAAGACGCTGTCCAGGATGTCGTTGCGCTGGACATTGCCTTCGGCGCAGACCTTTTCGACCAGCCCGGAGATTGCCTCACGCACGGCGACCGTCATGCCTTCGCGGCCGTCAGGATTCATCATCACATAGGAGACGCGGCTCATCAGATCCTCGCCGAAGCGGATCTGCGGGTTCGAGGTGCCGGAGGAGGCGGCGACGCGACCCGACAGCAGCGACACCAGATGCATGGCGATGGTGGTCGAGCCGATGTCGCAGGCGAGACCGTAGGCCTCGTTCTTGAGGCCGGGCCAAAGTGCTACGACGCGCGCGGTCTCCGAATCGGTATCCTTGTAGATGGCGGCGGTCGCGGTCCAGTTGCCCTTGCGCAGGATGCCTTGCACCTGCGGCAGCAGATGAAAATCGAAATCGAGGCTTTTCAGGCCCCAGTCGTGCATCAGCGCGATCTTCAGCCGGTCGAGATCGCCAAGCGGCTTGTGCATGTCGGGTTCTTCGATCTCGACATAGCACATGCGGATCGCTGAATCGCGGGCGATCACCCTGGTGTCGGCATCCTTGCGGATGGTCTGCGCGTTGATGACCGTGTCCTGCGGCACGTCGATGACGAGGTCGCCGAGAATCTGCGCCGAGCAGGAGAGGCGGCGCCGTTCGGGCAGGCCACGGACGCGCTCATAGCGCTCTTCCTTGGCGCCCTTGGGCGTGATGTGGTCGTTGGAGGAGGTGATCTTGTGCTTGGCGAAATTGCCTTCCTGCACTTCGATCTGGCAGCGTCCGCAAGTGGCGCGTCCGCCGCAGACGCTTTCGACATAGACGCCTAGCTGGCGCGCGGCATCGAGCACCGGCGTGCCGACAGGAAAACGCCCGCGCTTGCCGGACGGCATGAACAGCACGAGCGGGTCGGTGATGTTGGCAGGTGAGTTCACGATTGCGCGCTTATCCTCGGCCCATCCGGGCCTCACGGCCGCCACGGCGGCGGCCGCCATTGCCGGCGCCGTCGCCCGGCGCATTGACCTGCGTCGGGGCGGCAACGGCCTGGCCGCCTTCGGCCGGCTTGTAATCCTTGTAGGTGCGGATCCAGGTGGTGCAGTTCTCGTCGGTGCCGTTCAGCACATTGGCGCCGCGCACGGCTTCCATTTCCTGCGGACGCACCGGGTTCATGATCGCTGATGTCATGCCGGCGCCGATCACCATCGGGATGAAGGCGGCGTTGATGCCGTGGCGATGCGGCAGGCCGAACGAGATGTTGGACAGCCCGCAGGTGGTGTTGACCTTGAGCTCTTCACGCAGGCGGCGCAGCAGCGCGAAGACCTGGCGGCCGGCATCGCCCAGCGCGCCGATCGGCATCACCAGCGGGTCGACGACGACGTCATGCGCTGGAATGCCGAAATCGGCGCAGCGCTCGACGATCTTCTTGGCGACGGCGAAACGCACGTCCGGATCCATTGAAATGCCGGTCTCGTCGTTGGAAATGGCGACGACGGGCACGTTGTACTTCTTGACCAGCGGCAGGATGGCTTCGAGCTTTTCTTCCTCGCCGGTGACGGAGTTGACCAGCGGACGGCCCTTGGCGACCTTGAGTGCGGCTTCGATCGCGGCGGTGACGGAACTGTCGATCGACAGCGGCAGGTCGACCAGCCCCTGCACGATCTCCAGCGTCTGCACCAGAAGGCCGGGTTCGGTCTCGTTCGGGTTGACAGATGTAACGCCCGCGTTGACGTCGAGCATGGTGGCGCCGCAGGCTGCCTGCTCCAATGCGTCCCGGATGACGGTGTCGAAATTGCCCGCGATCATCTCGGCGGCCAGCTTCTTGCGGCCGGTCGGGTTGATGCGTTCACCGATCACGCAGAACGGCTGGTCGAAGCCGATGATGATTTCTCGTGTCGCCGAAGCGACGATGGTACGGGTCATGGAATTCTCTCCGCCGTGATATAAAGATTTCTTTATATCGTTATCTGGTTTCGTTCAAGCGAATGGGTGGCCGTCCGCGCCGTCAATGCGCGGTCTTCACCATGTCCACCTGCGTTTCGGTAATGTCGTCGTGCAAGATGCTGTCGAGCCGGTCGGCGACAAGCTGATCGTCGCGGCGGATCTCACGTTTCCACGGCTGGCGGCCCTTCAGCACGCCCGATTCATCGACGATCTCGGCGACATATTCCTCCTGCCGGTAGGCCATCACATGGACGCCGGAAACGCCTGATATTTCCTTCACCTCGTTGATGATGTCGATGCAGAGTTGCTTGCCTTCCTTTTTCTGGTCCTGGGCGCCTTCCAGCCGCTTGATGACAGAATCGGGAATATGGATGCCCGGCACGTTCGAGCGGATCCACTTGGCCGTTTTGGCCGAGGCCAGCGGCCCGACGCCAACCAGGATGAAGCACTTTTCGGTGTAGCCGAGGTCGCGCACCTTTTGCATGTAGCTGCGGAACATCGGCACGTCGAAGCAATACTGGCTCTGCACGAACTGCGCGCCGGCGGCGATCTTCTTGCCCAGCCGATGCGGGCGGAAGTCGATCGGTGGCGCGAATGGGTTGATCGCGGCTCCGAGGAAAAGCTGCGGTGGCGTCGTCAGCTTGCGGCCGGACAGGAACTTGCCATTGTCGCGCATGATGCGGCAGGTCTCGAGCAGCGACATGCAGTCGAGGTCGAACACCGGCTTGGCGCCGGGCTGGTCGCCGGCCTGCACGCCATCGCCGGTGAGGCAAAGCATGTTGGCGACGCCCATTGCCGCCCCGCCCAGCACGTCGCCCTGGATGGCGATGCGGTTCTTGTCGCGGCAGGCGATCTGCATGATTGGCGCATAGCCCATGCGGGTCAAAAGCGCGCAAATGCCGACCGACGACATGTGGCAATTGGCGCCGGATGCATCGACGGCGTTGATGGCATCGACCCAGCCGTCGAAGATCTTGGCGCGGTTATAGACGTCTTCCGGATCGGCGCTGTCGGGCGGGTTGAGCTCGGTGGTGACGGCGAACTCGCCGCGCCGCAGGACGCGCTCCAGCCGGCCGCGCGAAGTGTGGCCGGGCAGTGGCTCGAGCGGCAGATGGATGCCGGCCGGGTTCTCGTCGATCTGGCGTCCGATCATGCCGGTGCCCCGGTGTTTGCCGTCTCATCTTTGGCGGCAGCGGCCGCTTCGCGTGCGGCGGCCGCCTGCGCGGTCACCCGCAGCCAGGCCGATGTTTCGCGCAGCGACTGGTCGACCGGCTTCTGCACGGTCAGGATCCTGTCGCCGTGCACCATGTTCTGCGAGCCTTCCCAGGCTTTGACCCAGACGCAGGGCATATCGGGCTCGACCTCGCAATTGCCGTTGGCGCGGACGCCGCCGCAAGGACCGTTGCGCAATTGCTTGGGGCAGTTCATCGGGCACGACATGCCGGTCGAGGACAATATGCACTGGCCGCACATGCGGCAGTCGAACATGAAGCCCTTGACGCGCTTCTCGACGAATTTGATCGGCCCTTCGACGCGGCCGTAACCTATGCCCTTCCACAAGGGATGGAGGAGCAGGAACATGTCGGCGAATTTGGCGTAGAACCATTCGAGTAATCGCGAGTGCCGCACAGACCATAATCTGACCGCAAAGGAACGCTGCACGCGCCGCTGCGGCGATACGTCGGCCGGCTTGTAGTCGGATTTCGGCGCTGCCTTTTTGACCAGAGTGGCCTGGGTAACCGGCTGGACAACCCTTTGGCCATCCTTGGCAGGAATGGTTTCAGACATTTTCTTTGCCGCCTGCCTTGACCAGGGCGACCAGCCGCTCGCGGTCGTATTTCGTGTCGATATCGTTGAATGCCTTCTCGACCTCGGCTTCGAGGTCATCGCCGACCGGAACGGGATCGGCCTTGCGCCATTCGGCCAGATAATCGTCGGTGCCGCCGGCGCCAGTGCGCATCGCGCACATGTCGATCGCTTCGGTGAAGCGCAGCGGCAGCTCGCGCTTGGCGTTCTGCCGGCCCTTCTTGACGATGATTTGGGCTGGGATGTCGCGCCAGTAGACGACGATCAGATCGGCCATGAATTCTCACTCCTCGTTCTGCGAGCATTGCCGGAAGCGCAGTGGGGCCGCTTGTTATGGGACGACGCGCGCGCATTCAAAAGCGACGCATTTGGATGTCGTAAAATGAAAGGTGTGATTATTCGTTTCCGGCGTCTGCCGGCGCCCGGTTCGAGGCTTCGGAAAAGCCGGCGCACGGCATGCGGATCCTGACGAGGAACGCGTTACCAGATGCCGGTTCTCAGGCCAGTCCAGAGATAGAACCAGATCGTCGGATGATACCATTGCTGTGATGGCAGGCCGGGGTCGACGGTGGTGATTTTTCCGGCCAGAACATCGCTGACCGCCTCGACGCAGATGTCGCGCGAGAACGCTGCCTGGCGCAACGCGTAGCTGGAGATGGTGTCGCCGCGTTTCGGTTGACCGCGCACCTGTTTCAGCACGGCGCCCGTATCGACGCCGGCATCGACCAGATGCACGGTGGTGCCGAAATTCTGCGGGTCGCCTGACGTCAACGCCCAATAGCCACCGTTCATGCCGCGGTATTTCGGCGTGATGCCGGCGTGATAGTTGAGCACCGGGCAAGGCATCCGGGCAAGCATGTCCTTCGACAACAGCCTGCAGCCGTTAAGGAGGACAACGCCAGGCTGGATCTTCTTGATCGCTTCGAGGCATTCCGGCCCGTTGGCTGAGGCGACATGGATGATTTCCTGATCCCGCCGCGGCTCGACCTCGAGCTTTTCCTCGGCAATCAGCCGGGCGGCATGGCTGGCGAGAAGCCGTTTGCCCAGTCTGCTGAGCACCATCGTGCCAAGTTGGCCGATGGCGGAGATCCAGCCCTGGCGGCGAGCCCGGCCGCGAAGCAATTGCTTTTTGGATTCAGGCGTTTCGAGGATGACGCTGACAGGGCCGACGCGGTCGGTGATCGCGTTGACGATAGCCCAGACATGCTGGCCTCCTCCGGTGACAACCACGATCCGCGTACTGGATTCTGATGCTGCCATGGATCTTGCCCCCTCCAAGCAACCCGTTCTCGATAATGGTCGGGATGCTAGGGCGTCCGGGTTAATCCTTGGTGATCAGCCTTCGATACACGGTCAGCGCTTGAATTCGATGATATCGAGCTTCGATTCGTAGTAGGGCGCCGGAAATTCGATGCGCCATTCCTTGGCGCTGTTGCGGAAGGCATAGCCGACCTGGTCGGTTTGCGGGCCGCTGCCATAGGGCTTTGCCGGATCATCGTTGACATAGAAGGAGCCGAGATAGATCGCGCGTTTCTCGCCATCATCGAAGAAGCGGCCCTTGGTGCGCTGCGAGCCGCTGATCTTTTCCAGCCGCCAGCCGGAACCGTCGTCTGTGACCTTGCACTTGAACCAGCCATAGATGACGAGCGGCAAAGACCCGCCGGCCTTGATGGTGCGGCACCGCCAACTGCCGGTCAGGTCCTTGTCGGAAAAGGCCACCAGCGGTTTTGCCAGCAAGGCGTCGAGTTGCTTGACCTCGGCCGCGTCTCCAGCTTTCGCCTCGGCAAGCGCCGCCTTGCGCGTCTCGCCATAATTGTCGAGCCGCTTCTTGTCGGCCGGGGTGATGAGTTTCTGTACGTCGCCATCGGCATGAGCGGGCAGGGCGAAACAGAGGAGACCGAGTGCGGCTATCAAGAGGCGAGGGGTCATCGGTGCGGTTCCACGTTCGAATGGCCTGGAGGGCCTGTTGCCTTATGGCGCACAACTTACCCGTTCTCGGCGGCCTGTCACCCAGGGTTGGAGCATAGCGGGTCAGGAATTGCTTCAGGCGTGTGCAGCCGCCTGCGCCATTCCGGCCGTCAGGTCGCCATAGCCGGTTGCGCGGCGTTCATAGACGAGACCAAGCATTCTGGCTGCCTTTTCGGCGACCTTGTCGAGTTCCGGATCATTGGTCTGGGCCAGATAGATCAGCTTCTCGTAGTTGCCGAAATAGTCCTTGATCAACTCCGGATGCTTGTCGAGGCCGAGCGGCTTCATGAAGAAGGCGTCGAACTGCCGGCAGAGGAAGTCGGTCATGTAGAAGGACATCATGTCGTCGTCGGCGACTTTCGCATAGGCCTCCATGCCTTGATAGAAGGCAAAGCAGTGCGGGCCCGCCATGCGCTCGACGCCGTGCTTCTCGCAGATGCGGTCGAGCAGGCCGCCGGTGCCGCAGTCGGCATAGCCGACGAAGATGTTGTTGTAGCCTTCGGCCTTGGCCTTTTCGATTGCCTTGTCCATGGCCGGGGCGATGCGGTCCGGATAGAAATGGAATTCTGCCGGCAGGCAGGTCAGGTCGAGGTGATCCAGTCCAAGCTGTTCCTTGACGGCCAGAATTTCGCGCGCAATCATCCCACAGGCGATAACGAGCAGCCTGTCGTCTTGATTCGGTTTCGTTTTTTGCGTCTTGGCCATGGAACCCGTCGAGCCGGCCTTCGTTGCTGTAGCGCTAATTTATCTATTGAGGGAGACACCGTCCATGAAACTGCTACGCATCACGCCAATTGCCATCTTGACCTGCGCCCTGGCCCTCACGGCTTGTGCGAACACCGTCCGAGGCGTCGGCAAGGACGTCAAATCAACCGCCAATGCGGTCGAGGACACCGTCAACAATCCCTGATCCGCACCCGGCCTTCTTCATCTGGGAACAAAAAAGCCGCGCTGCAAGGCGCGGCTTTTCCTGTTGTCCGGCCGAAATGGCCAATCAGGCCGAAGCGCGCACATTGTGCTTGCGCTTCATGAAGTCCTTGGCGGTCTCGACCGCCACTGCCGCGTCGCGGCAATAGGCATCGGCGCCGACGGCCTTGCCGAATTCCTCGTTCAGCGGCGCGCCGCCGACCAGCACGACGTAATCGTCGCGGATGCCCTTTTCCTTCATCGTGTCGATGACGACCTTCATATAGGGCATGGTCGTGGTCAGCAGTGCCGACATGCCGATGATGTCGGGCTGGTGCTGTTCGATCGCATCGAGATATTTCTCGACCGCATTGTTGATGCCGAGATCGATGACGTCGAAACCAGCACCTTCCATCATCATGCCGACGAGGTTCTTGCCGATGTCGTGGATGTCGCCCTTGACGGTGCCGATGACCATCTTGCCCTGCTTTGGCG
>NZ_RZTB01000510.1:0-301 GCF_003997735.1 Mesorhizobium sp. M7A.F.Ca.MR.148.00.0.0
TGACGCTTGCCGATCCGCCGGGCGAGAGGACCCACTGGACCGCCGACATGATGGCGCAAGCCGCCGCAATCAGCGCCAGCGCCGTCAGGCGCATCTGGAAGGCGCATGGTCTCGCACCCCACCGCTGGCGCCAGGTTCAAGCTCTCCAATGATCCGAAGTTCGTCGACAAGTTGCGCGCCGTCGTCGGCCTCTATCTCGATGCGCCGGCCCATGCCATCGTTCTGTCGGTCGATGAAAAGAGCCAGATCCGGCGCTCGACCGCACCCACCCGGCCTGCCGATGAAGAAGGGGCGGCTCGGT
>NZ_RZTB01000511.1:0-300 GCF_003997735.1 Mesorhizobium sp. M7A.F.Ca.MR.148.00.0.0
TCCCGGCGCAGACGACGACATAGTCGGCCTCGATGGTGCCGCGATCGGTCACCACGCCTGATATGCGGCCGTCCTTGACGACGAGCGACCTGGCCGATGTGTTGGCGAAGGATTTCAGCTTGCCGGAGGCTTCCGCTTGGTCGACCAGCTTGCCGGCGACAGTCTGCGAGCGCGGGATGACCAGGCCGGCATCGGGATCCCACAGGCCGCCCTGCACTATTCCTTCTTCGATGAGCGGAAATTTTTCCTTGATCTCGGCCGGTTCGATCAGACGGGCGCGCGTGCCAAACGCCTTTGCGG
>NZ_RZTB01000512.1:0-300 GCF_003997735.1 Mesorhizobium sp. M7A.F.Ca.MR.148.00.0.0
CTCGAAGAGCTGACCAATTGCGAGCGCATCTATGTCTTCCGCGAGGGCCGCGCCGTGACCAGGCTGGAAGATGAGGCCATCGAGACCGGCCGTATCCTGCAAGCGTCGTTCGGAGGCGACCATGTCTGACGCGGCTGCCCGAGTTCCGGCCCGTTCTCCTTCCAATCCGCGTTCGGCCTTGCTCAATGCCATGCAGGTCGGCCTGCCGGCTATCGCGCTGCTGGTTATGCTGGCCATCATCTTCGGCATCCGCCCGGCGGCGATGAGCTATTTCGGCTTCCATCTGCTGTTCAAGCTCTC
>NZ_RZTB01000513.1:0-299 GCF_003997735.1 Mesorhizobium sp. M7A.F.Ca.MR.148.00.0.0
CGGGTTCTTGCCCTCGATCATCCACAGCTCGAAGTCCTTGCCGGAAGCACGCTCACCGGAGACATGCGACAGGCCGACTTCGTGATGCGCGGCATCATAGACGGCGAGGTATCTGACGTCGCTGCCTTCGGCGGCCAGCGAAGCGACGAGGCGCGCTTGCGGCTGCTCGACCGGTGGGTTGAGAGTGGGCACGAGGATGTAAATCGCCAGTGCCGCAACCGCGGCCGCGGCAAGGCCGCGCCAGAAGGCCAGGCTGGACCACAGGCCGCCGCGCGATTCGGCGGGCGTGGTCACGGCGG
>NZ_RZTB01000514.1:0-298 GCF_003997735.1 Mesorhizobium sp. M7A.F.Ca.MR.148.00.0.0
GCCCCGAATGCGGCAAGCCCTCGGCGCGCGACACCTTCCCGTTCTGCTCGACGCACTGCAAGGACATCGACCTCAATCGCTGGCTGAAGGGCGCTTACGTCATCAAGGCTCGCGACGACGAGGAAGAAACGGACCCCGACGATTCGAAATGAGCCGGGCGCCGCCGATCAGGCGGCGGCCTCGCTCTTGCGGTTCGTCCGCGCCCAGGTCGGCAGCCAGTCGCTGTGAGCGGCCAGGAGATCATCGACCAGTGACCAGATCTGGTCGAGATCGAGTTCGGCTGATGTGTGCGGGTCCA
>NZ_RZTB01000515.1:0-298 GCF_003997735.1 Mesorhizobium sp. M7A.F.Ca.MR.148.00.0.0
GAAGAGGTGCGGCAGGAGGTTCAGCGGATGGCGCGGGCGGAGCGGCGCAAGGGGATGTAGTTAGTTCTGCAAGCGATCGTTCCCACGCTCTGCGTGGGAATGCAGCCCGGGACGCTCCGCGTCCCATCCAAAGCCGAACGCGGAGCGTCCGTTGAGGCATTCCTTTGCTGCGCATGGGAACGAGCCTGTAGCGGGCAGACCCGAGGGGAACGATGGTGTAAGCTCTCAACCTCTTCGGATTCGACCCATTGCGAGCCCTATGCCGTTGCTTTTCAAACGTTCCCTGCTGCCCAAACTG
>NZ_RZTB01000516.1:0-295 GCF_003997735.1 Mesorhizobium sp. M7A.F.Ca.MR.148.00.0.0
AGGATCGCCTTGGCGACCGTCACCGCCTTGGGCTTGAAGCCCTGCTGGCGGGCCTGATTCCAGAAGGTGGTGAAGTCGGGCGGAATGACCACCCCGGTGACGATCTCGGCATTGGCCGCCTTGAAGGCGTTGACCTGCGCGGTGAAATCGTCCGAAAGGTTCTGATAGCGGCCAGGATCGGCAAGGCTGAAGCCGGCGGCGTCGAGGCCGGGCTTCAACCCATTCTTCGGGTCGCCCCAGGCATTGCCGTCGGCATCGTTGGGGAACAGCCCGCCCACCTTGCCGTTGGTGGAAA
>NZ_RZTB01000517.1:0-294 GCF_003997735.1 Mesorhizobium sp. M7A.F.Ca.MR.148.00.0.0
GCATCAAATGAAAAACCCGCCTGTGCGGCGGGTCACTGGCGCAAATCAGCACCATGGGCAAAAATGTACCATAGCTGAGGTCATGGTGTCAAGAAAAAATTCCTATCACGCTGCCCGGAAAAAAGCTGCCGACACCGCCGAACCGGCTGTCGTCAGCTCTTTTGCCAAGCTGAGTTCGGAGCCCTGGCCACAACGACCAACCCGCTGACGTGTTCCCCACGATCCTGCCGGATCACGGTTGGCTCCAGTGACAGGACCGAAAGCCCGTTGGCGGCGAGGACGTCGCGCACATAG
>NZ_RZTB01000518.1:0-294 GCF_003997735.1 Mesorhizobium sp. M7A.F.Ca.MR.148.00.0.0
GGGGTGTTCCAGGGAACGCCGACGTCTCACTCCGCTGGAACACCCCTCATCCGTCTCGGCGCTATCGCGCCGATCCACCTTCTCCCACAAGGGGAGAAGGGAAGAACGGCGCTGGCGTTCCGCCAGTGCGGGGATAAGCTCCCTGAAATCTGAGGTCATCGCAAAGACCCCCTCATCCGGCCGCTTCGCGGCCACCTTCTCCCCGTTGGGGAGAAGAGACTGGCGTCGGCGCTGCTAGGCTCCTCTCCCCTCGGGGAGAGGTCAGCCGAGCGGAGCGGAGGCTGGGTGAGGGGG
>NZ_RZTB01000519.1:0-292 GCF_003997735.1 Mesorhizobium sp. M7A.F.Ca.MR.148.00.0.0
GCGCAGGAATATGGCGGCCTGATCAAGCATGGCGCGAAACTCCTGTTCGCCTATGCCGAGGCCACCGTGCCGAAGATCACCGTCATCACCCGCAAAGCCTATGGCGGCGCCTATGACGTGATGGCGTCAAAGCATCTGCGCGGCGACATGAACTATGCCTGGCCAACGGCGCAGATCGCGGTGATGGGCGCCAGGGGCGCGGTCGAGATCATTTATCGCAAGGACATCGGTGACGCGGAAAAGATCGCAGCCCACACAAAGGCTTACGAGGATCGCTTCCTGTCGCCCTTCG
>NZ_RZTB01000051.1:0-42221 GCF_003997735.1 Mesorhizobium sp. M7A.F.Ca.MR.148.00.0.0
CGGAGCTGTCCGGCTACTGGATGGCGACCGGCTACAATTCGATCGGCATCGTCTCCTCCGGCGGCGCCGGCATGGCGCTGGCGCAGTGGATCAATGACGGCGAAGCGCCCTTCGACCTGTGGGAGGTCGACATCCGCCGCGCCCAGCCATTCCAGAAGAACCGACGCTATCTCAAGGAGCGCGTCTCCGAGACGCTCGGCCTGCTCTATGCCGACCATTTCCCCTATCGGCAGATGGCGACCTCGAGGAATGTCCGCCGCTCGCCCCTGCATGAGCATCTGAAGGCGCGCGGCGCGGTGTTCGGCGAAGTCGCCGGCTGGGAGCGCGCCAACTGGTTCGCACGCGAGGGCCAGGAGCGCGAATACCGCTATTCCTGGAAGCGGCAGAACTGGTTCGACAACCAGCGCGAGGAACACCTCGCGGTCAGGAATGGCGTCGGCCTGTTCGACATGACCTCGTTCGGCAAGATCCGTGTCGAGGGCCGCGACGCCTGCGCTTTCCTGCAAAGACTATGCGCCAACGACATGGACGTCGCGCCGGGCAAGATCGTCTACACCCAGATGCTCAACCAACGCGGCGGCATCGAGAGCGACCTGACGGTCTCGCGCCTGTCGGAGACGGCGTTCTTCCTCGTCGTCCCAGGCGCCACGCTGCAGCGTGACCTCGCCTGGCTGCGCCGCCATGTCGGCGGGCAGTTCGTTGTCGTCACCGACGTAACGGCGGCCGAAAGCGTGCTCTGTCTCATGGGTCCGGATGCGCGAAAGCTGATCCAGAAGGTCAGCCCGAACGATTTCTCCAATGAGAAAAATCCGTTCGGCACATTCCAGGAGATCGAGATCGGCATGGGCCTGGCCCGCGCCCACCGCGTCACCTATGTCGGCGAGCTCGGCTGGGAACTCTATGTCTCGACCGACCAGGCAGCACACGTTTTCGAAGCGATCGACGAGGCCGGTGCCGATGTCGGCCTGAAACTCTGCGGCCTGCACACGCTGGATTCCTGCCGCATCGAAAAGGCTTTCCGGCATTTCGGCCACGACATCACCGACGAGGACAATGTGCTGGAGGCCGGCCTCGGCTTCGCGGTGAAGACCGCCAAGGGCGACTTCATCGGCCGCGATGCCGTGCTGCGCAAAAAGGAAGCCGGCCTGTCACGCCGGCTCGTCCAGTTCCGGCTTAAGGATCCAGAGCCCCTGCTCTTCCATAACGAGGCGATCCTGCGCGACGGCAAGATCGTCGGTCCGATCACATCAGGCAATTACGGCCATCACCTCGGCGGCGCGGTAGGGCTGGGTTATGTGCCATGCCGGGGCGAGAGCGAGGCCGATGTGCTGGCTTCATCCTACGAGATCGAAATCGCCGGCGAACGCTTCGCGGCGGAAGCATCGTTGAAGCCGATGTACGATCCGAAGGCTGAAAAAGTGCGGGCCTGAGTTACAAACACCTATAGGAATGAGTGGATAGCTGCGCAACGCGTCTTCGCAAGGGATGCAGCTTCGATACGTAACGCGAGCAATTATACGTCAAGCGTCTAGGTGTCCGTATCCCCAATGCCGTCTCTTGTTGGGAGACCTTGAAAGTAGTGATGCTGGCCAAGGCCCGAGAGATATCAGCCCTAACCGCGGTGGAGCGGCTCAAGGCCTTGTAGGCAGACGTCCTCAGTACCGGTCCCTACGATCGACCACAGCCGTGGGTGGGTGGCAAGTCTTCAATAGGACCAATTTAAATGTGTCAGATCGGCGGTGGTAAAATGGGCGTGCGGATTTAAAGCCCGTTGCGTCCACCGCGCGTGGATCGCCCGGGCGGAACGTAAGTCATCGCCGCGAAAGGGCGACGGCGGGGTCCTTCACGAAAGTAGTTTCAGACTGTTCAGCATGCAGGGCGCCGGGGCACTGCGCGAGCACTTCTACTAAGCACGGGACAAGGTCGGTTCGCTCATTTCTTGCCTTCGTCGCTGTGAGCAGAGAGCGCAGCTGTGTCCATATCGATTGATCTTCCAGAGCTTGTTGGGCGGATTGAGGGGGCAGAGCTGCCCCCGTACTGGCAAATTTTTCCCGATTTCAAACCACTCACGGCCTTGGGGCTCGATATCACGCCTTGAATTCCTGAAAACAGGGCGCGCCGGGTGACGACGCCCGCCGGCTCGCTGCCGTCATAGACTGCGATCAGATCGCCGCCATCCGCAGCGGTGCTGATCACAGCGGAGAGCTTGTCAGTGGTTTGCACGCGGGGGAGCGCTTGGAATTTCTTTTCAGAAAGCGTCGCTATGCTGTCCCGCGGCTGCATGATCTTCCTGGCAGTGACGAGATTGAGCAGCGAAATGCCTGAGACGAAATCAGCGACATAGCGGTCCTTGGGCGCGGTTACGATGTCTTCCGGCGTTCCCACTTGAACGAACTTACCATCCTTCATGATCGCAATACGATCGCCCAGGCGAATGGCTTCGTCGAGGTCGTGTGTGATAAACACCGTTGTTTTCTGGACGACCTTCGCGAGGTCTAGGAACTGCTGTTGGAGTTGGCGGCGGATCAACGGGTCGAGCGCTGAGAACGGCTCGTCCAGTAACAGGATCTGCGGGTCTGCCGCCATGGCACGGGCAAGCCCCACCCGCTGCTTCATCCAGCCCGAGAGCTCGTCCGGGTAACGCTCGCCCCAACCGCTCAAGTCAACGAGCTTGAGGTTTTCTTCCGCCACGCGGCGGCACTCCTTGCGTGATTTGCCTCGGAGTTCGAGACTGAGGGAAACATTGTCGTAGACGGTGCGGTGCGGCAGCAGCGCCATGTGCTGGAAGACCATGCCGACCGTCTCTGAGCGAAGGGTCCGGAGTTCAGACGGCGAAAGTTTGTTGATGGCATTTCCGCCGATCCGAACCTCGCCTGCGGTTGGTTCGATCAGCCGATTGAGATGGCGGACAAGCGTCGATTTCCCTGAGCCGGACAGCCCCATGATGCAAAAGATCTCGCCGGGCTCGACCGAGAAGGACACATCGGCCACACCCAGAACGCAATCGAATTCTTCAAGGACTTGCCTCTTGCTGAACCCGCGATCGCGGGCCGCCGCGAGGGCTTCCCCTTTGCGCGTCCCGAAAATTTTCCACAAGCCGGAACAGACGATGGCGGGTATAGTCATGTGCGGAACTCTCGATAGTGTGTTGTGCCTATCTTCAGACCGTAATCGGCCGGCGGATGCCGCCGGCCGATTTAAACCTCAGAGCCTCACTTGGCGGCCTTGGCTTCAGCGATCCACTTTTCCCAATCAGCGTGGTGAGCGGCGATCCAGTCGGTTGCGTGTTTCATGATCTGCTCGTTGCTCTTTTCACCATTGGCAACCTTTTGATTTTCCGCGTTGACGTCCGCAATCGGGATCTGCACGAGCTCAAAGAATTTCTTGGCTTTCGGGTTGGCTTTCAGCCAAGTCGTATTGGCGATGATCTTCTGGTCGTTCACGGCGAAGCCAAGATTCCCGAGGCCTTCAACAACTGTGTTGCCGGTCTCCGCGTCAGGAAGAGAGGTGTTCTTGACGTTGAGCCAGACAACCTCCTTGCCTGGGCGGAGAATGGCAGATACCCACAGCGGCGTCCAAGTGTAGTACAGTGTCGGCTTGCCAGCCTTGATGCGTTCGATCGCGTCAGGAATGATGGCGAAATAGCCGCCTTGCTTTTCCTCGACGGTATCACGCAGGCCATAGGCGTCGAGCTGATGCTCGATCACGCGTTCGCAGCCCCACCCCGGTTCGCAACCGTAGAGGTCTGCCTTTCCATTCCCGTCGATGTCGAAAAGCTTGGCCTTCTCGGGATCCTTGAGGTCCTCAAGATACTTGATGCCAGTGGCGTCGGCCGTTTTCTTATCGATCAGATAGCCCTGCAGGCTGTTCTTGATTAGGGTGCCGACGCTCATCAGCTTTTCATCGCCGCCTGATGCTTTCCAGAAAGTGTCGTGAAGCGGAACCCAGTGCACCGCATAAAAGGTGAGATCGCCGTTAGCTACAGCGGTATGCGCCAGCTGAACTTGAACCTGGGTCAGGTCAGCTATGTTATAGCCGAGCTCCTTGAGACCCTCATCCACGACAAATGTCTGGAACAGCTCTTCTGTCGCTCCGCTCCAGGCCGGCATGACCTGATCTGCCATTGCCGGCACCGCATAGCCAGCCATCACGGCCATGGCCAGCGCCACACATTTTATCTTCATCGTTTCCTCCCTGTGTGAGCAAATTGCTCAGCTTCTGTGACTAGTTGTTAAGGTGACGGCCCTGAAAAGTCCCACCGGACCTTGATGCCAGAGCTCGCCCGGCCTTCGCTTCTGTGTCGACAGCGAATGCGTGAAGCGATCCAGCACGATGGCCAGCGCGACGATGCCCAGGCCCCCGACTGTCGCCAAACCCACATCAAGACGGCCTATGCCGCGCAGCACCGTCTGGCCCAGTCCACCAACAGCGATCATCGAACCGATGACCACCATCGATAGCGACATCATCAGCGTCTGGTTGATGCCGGCCATGACGGTGGGTAGCGCAAGCGGCAGCTGAGCCTTCCACAGAAGCTGACGCTCCGTAGCGCCGAAGGCGCGCATGGCTTCGATCACCTCTTCCGGTACCTGCCGTATGCCGAGGTTCGTAAGGCGGATCAGCGGCGCAACCGCAAAAATTACCGTAACGATCACGCCCGGCACGTTGCCGATACCGAAGAGCATCACAATGGGAACCAGGTAGACGAACGCTGGAATGGTCTGCATCCCGTCAAGGATCGGACGCATCACCACAAATACTCGCTCGCTCCGCGCCGCCCAGATACCGAGCGGAATGCCAAGCATCACCGCTACGACGAGCGAAGTCAGCACAATTGAAAGCGTCGTCATGGCGTCCTGCCAGACGCCGATGAGACCCATAAAGATGAGAGCGCCGACGATAACCCCGGCGACCTTCCGTCCGCCGAACTGCCAAGCCGCCAGGCCCGCAACGATGATCATCACGACCGGAGGAACCGAATGGAGCGCTATGCCGAACCACTGCAGTAGAAGGTCGAAGGGCGCCTTGACCGATTGAAAGAACGGCCTGTAGTGATCAACAACCCAGCGCAGCCCGATAGTCATCCAATCAGCGAGAGGGATTACCCCGCACTCAAAAGGATCTAGTATTCCGCACTTACCCATGTTGCTGTTCTCCAGAAGCTTTCTCGCTCGAAAACTTGCTACGCCACCAGGGTCCAGGGGAATATCGCGGCGTCGCGCTAAAGTTAGTTGTGTGCAATAGGTGCTCCGGATTCCGCAAGGCCCTACGGCAGGTAGAGCTACTCTTCTATTCCTGAGCAGGTCGCACCGTTACCGACAGATGCGCAGTTCTCCCTGCTTCATGGTGCCATCGTCCAGACTTCACCGTCCTGTTCACCCGACGACGTCCATCTGGACACCACGCTCCGGACCAGGCCTGCCCTCCAGTCGGCGTGCTCGACTGGAGCCTTCAGGCGGCGAGCCAGACGTTCTGCAGATCCATTTGAAACGTCGGGTGAATTACGTAGTTCTGGACCTTTTTGTTCATGTGACCGAAGAGGCTTTGCCAGAACGGCTGGATGATCACTCCGGAGTCCTGCAACACGTCCTCGATGTTCTTCATAAACTCTTTGCGCTCGGCAGCGTCACTCACGGAGAAGGCCTTCTTGAGCTTGGCGTCAAACTCGGGGTTTGAATAAGCGGTCTCATTCCAGGCTTCGCCAGTGCGATAGGCCAATGCAAGAACCTGAACGCCGAGGGGGCGCATGTACCAGACGGTCAGCGAATATGGGTACTTTGACCAGTCATTCCAGAATGTCGAACCCGGAAGCACAGTACGTTTGACCTTGAAACCGGCCTCGCGCAGCTGGGCCGCGATGGCGTCCCCGGTGTTTTTCTGCCAATCCTCGTCGATCGAGATCAACTCATGCTCGAAGTCTGTATGTCCGGATTGAGCAATGAGTTTCCTCGCGCCCTCTACGTTCCGGCTCTTTTTGGGCAGAGCATAATATTCCGGATGAATTGGGCTGACGTGATGGTTTTCGCCGACCGTTCCCCGCCCTGCATAGCCGAGTTGAAGGACAGCGTTGTTATCGACCGCCATCTGCAGCGCGTTTCGGACCTTCTTGTCGTCATATGGTTTGTGGGCGGTGTTGGTGCGGCACACGAGCGTCGTTGCCGTTGCGACTTCCGATTTTACCAGGTCCATCTTGTCCAGAATGTCGATGAAGTCAGCCGGAGTCTCCAGATTGAGATCGACCTCCCCGGACTCGACAGCAGCCACCGTCGCCTGGAAGTCGGTCCCATAATCGACGAACTGCACGCCATCGAGCAACGCCTCGCCGCCCCACCACTTGCCATCCTGCCGGCGTTTGACTTCAGCCTTGCTGCCGACCAAGTAGGATACCAGTTCAAATGGACCCGTCCCAATCGGCTTCGTGACTGGGTCGGCGCCGCCGGCATCGAAACTGGGGTGGACGATCAGCCCGGGATAGTCGGTGAAATTCGCGATTATGGCGATGTCGGGGTCGCTTAGCTCGAGTTTGACGGTATAATCATCGACCTTGACGATCGCTCCATCTCTCGCCTTGCCGTTCTTGGCATCGATAAGCCCCCCGACACGAGCGGCCATCGAGTTGCCCGAGACGCCCTTCTCGCACCACCGGGTTATGTTGAAGATTACGTCATCGGCGTCGAATGTATCGCCGTTGTTCCAGGTGACGCTCTTCCGGACGTGGAAGACATACTCCGTCGCGTCCTCATTGATCTCCCAGCTTTCCAGCAGAACAGGTTCGAACGTGAACTCATGTGTGTAACGGACGAGCGGCTCCAGCCAGCAACGAGAGATGTTGGCAAGTTCCACCCAGTCATAGGTACGCGGGTCTTTCTGCGCCTTGACGGGCATTGAGACGCGCAGAATTCCGCCCTTCTTCTGTTCAGCGGCGCGCACCGATTGGGGAAATGCCACGCCGATCAGGCTATAGGCCATCGCACCCGAGGCGCCGAATGTACTTGCAAGCGCAAGGAACTCACGCCGGTCCATCGTGCCTGCTTTGACCTCGCTCGCCATCTTATCGATGGAAGCTGGAACGCGATCCCCATTGCTTCTGAAAAACGCCATGTTTCTTCTCCCTAATTTTATTGTTCCCGGTCCATTTATTCATGGGCGCCTGGCTGGACTTAGGCGAGGCTCGGGGAAATATCCTCCTGGCGTTTCGCCACAAACGCATCGAGTTCCTCGCGGACGGCAGGGTCCATCGGCGGCTGCTCGTAGCTCGCGATGATTGCTGTCGCCTTCTCCCTGCAGCGCTGTGCCATGTCCTTGGAACCTTTGACCTTCCACTGCTCGTAGCTTAGGTAGTCGAGGATCTCCGGCGCGATGAACGCGTCCTTGAAGCGCTTGAGCGTGAAGGAATCTCCGAGATAGTGGCCGCCGGGTCCGATGCGGCGGACGGCTTCGAGCGCATCCTCGAAATATTCGAATGATATGCCCCGCGCGTATTTCTCGATGAGCAGGTTCTGTTCAGCATCGGCGATGAACTTCGCCATGCAGCACACCAGACCGGCTTCATCCCAGCCGCCGGCATGCATCATAAGGTTGGAGCAGGCGCTGGCGCCGGACATGTAGGCGATGGCTGATTCATAACCGGACTGGGCATCGAAGGTTTTGGCGGAGGATTGAGACGCAGTGGTTCGCCACGGCACGTTATAGCGCCTTGCCAGTTGTCCGATGACGGCGTTGATCAGAGTAACTTCCGGCATGCCGGACATGGGGGCGCCGCTGCGCATCGACACCGAGACGGAATATTGACCGTAGATCATCTTGGCGCCTGGCGCGGCAAGCTGAGTATAGGCCAGCGCGGCGAGCGCCTCCGCATTCAACTGGGCGATCGTGGCGGGGATGTCGGCGGGAGTGTTGGCGGCGCCGAGCACGAATGGAGACAGCAGCACGACCTGGTTCGCGTCGGCGAAGGCGCGAAGCCCTTCCAGCATGGTCGAATCCCAGACAAGCGGCGAGTTGCCCGACACGTGACCGATCATCACCGCGTTCTGATCCATGAATGCCTTGCCATGCACGATCTGGCCCATCGCGATCGAGTCGTCGGCACGTTGCTTTCCGGTCGTCAGACCGAAGAAAGGCATGTTGGTTTCCACCAGGCTCGAATGATTGATGTGCAGATGGCGCCATGGCACGGCGATGTCGGTCGGCTCGCAGGTGAACCCGCCCGCGATATGGAAACCGGGCAGCATCTGGGTCAGCCGGTTCATGTTCCGGAGATCCTCGATCGTGGATGCGCGCCGCACGCCCTGAAGATCGCGGATGTTTGGCGCACCCTGCATGACGCCGAAAGTCATTGTATCTGGCGCGATCTCGAAACGCTGTGACGGATCGCGAGACGTCATTTCAAAACGGGAAGGGGCCTTGGAGATGAGATCCATGACCATGTCGGCCTCGAGGCGAACGCGGTGTTCACGGACATCCGCCCCCGCCTCTTTCCACTGCCTGATCGCTGTCTCATCTCTGAATTCGATCCCGATCTCGCGTAGGATCGCCAGCGAAGCCTGATGAATGCGCTCAAGCTGTTCGGCGTTGACGGCCTCCACAGGTCGAATTCCGTACTTGATAGTCGAGACACGCGGCCTTCTTTCAGCCTCCCGTGCCGCAACCACCGAAGACCGGCCTCCGCGGCGTCGGTTTGCGGGAACGTCAGTGTCCATTCAGAGCCTCGCCCGCGATAGCGGAACGACCGGCGTCCCGCATTAAAACACTCGTGGCCCCGCCGTCTAAGAAGGCGTGCCGGATTTGTATCTTGCTGATGATAGGCGCGGGCAATAGCCTTGAGAATGCGCAAAAGGTTTCGCTAGTCTTAAACCCACTTTATGTCCAAGTCCCTCGGGCGAAAGCTTTTTGCGATCCCATCACACCACTAGAGCAGTTCGCGTTTTATCTGATTCGGGATTCCCAAGGATGAGCAAATCAGATTTGATGTTCTGACCGTTGGAGGTCGGGACTGACGAAGGCTTATTCGATGGATCTTCGGGAGCGAGCACTGGCCCGACTTGAAGAGGGCGAGACGAGCCGTGAGGTAGCTGCGGCTCTGAGGGTGGCGGTGTCGAGCGTGATCAAGTGGGCGGCGCGCAAGCGTCGCCTTGGCAGTGCGGCACCTGGCAAGATGGGCGGTCACCGGCCCTATCTGATCGATGGGAGCATCGTGCTTTCGTCCTGGGCTAGGTCGAGCGAGATGCCAACGTGACGCTTCATCAGTTGACGGCGGCACTGGCTGAACGTGGTCTCATCATCCACCCTGCGAGCGTCGGTCACTTCCTGCATCGCGAGGGCAAGAGTTTTAAAAAACCCATTCTGCCGGCCGAGCAGTTCAAGCCCAAGCTGATGCGCCGGCGAGCGCAATGGATGCGCTACCAGACCCGCATTGACCCTACGCGCTTGGTCTTCCTGGATGAACCATGGGTCAAGACAAACATGGCGCCATTGCGCGGCTGGGGTGTGCGCGGCAAGCGGCTGATGGCCCACGCACCATATGGCCATTGGAAGACCATGACCTTCATCGCCGCGCTACGCCATGATCGGGTTGGAGGCGCCTTGGGTCATTGACGGCCCTATCAATGCGCAGGCCCTCCGTGCCTATGTCGCAACCGAGCTCATCAAAGCCCTGAAGCCGGGGGACATCGTCATTCTCGACAATCTCGGTTCCCACAAAGGCCAAGCCGTCCGCGATATCGTCAGAGCTGCTGGGGCGCGGCTCTTCTTCCTGCCGCCCTACAGTCCAGATCTCAATCCAATCGAGAAGCTGTTTGCTAAGCTCAAGCACTGCATCCGACCGTGCCGCCAAACGATCACAACGCCATCGCCCACACCCCAGGTCAGCCCAAACGAATGCAACAACTACATGGAAAGCGCAGGCTATAAGTCAACCTAAATGCGAACTGCTCTAGGACTGCAGAACCTGTGGACGTCGTTCCGCTATTCCTCTCGTGCCGTTCGGACTAATGCTGCCCGGGCCGGCCGCGTACGGTCGTTAGGCTCCCCCTTTCCAGGCGCGTATGGGATGGACTTTCGCGATCCCTCGCTGCGGGCATCGTGTCAGCGCAAAAATTGAATGCTCCTACGAGCGGCTTTAAGCTTGTCATGAAGATGGTCTATGTCGGGCAGCAATCTTTCGCCTGTCAAAGCACTAGCGTCTGGAATAAAGAGCGGCTGATTGCAGTAGAGTTCTTCGAACAGGCCTGAGAATTGAACCATCTGACCAGGAAGTGGCATTCAAATCGCGATTGCGGCGTGGTTGCTTGCGCATTCCGTGCCCTCATTGGCAAATAGCCGTTTGGACGGACAATTGAAGGTGCGCCCATGCATCGGCACGATCGACCTCGGAGCGTTTCTATCACGACTCGCGGCTGTTTGAAGATGTCCTTGGGTAAATTATGAACAAGGGGAAAGGTTCTCGACATGACGTTGCCCGATCAGTTCAAGCGCACTGTAGTCATTGCGGTGGATTTACATGACTGCATCGAAGCGGATGGGGCATGGTCGATCTACAATCGAGAAGAGCTGCTGCGGAGTGCCAAGACAGCTCTCCGATGCATGCCGTGCAGCGGGGCTGCCTATTGTCTATACACAGAATTGGTATGATCCAAGAGGAGTAGACGCGCTACGTCACGAGGCTTTGAACGGCGGACGCCCATCACATAGCGTCGGGCAGGCTGCCGAGATTCATCGTGGACCTGAAACCGGAAGCTAGCCTTGTACGAAAGCAGCGTCCCAGCGCGTTCTACAACACGAATTTGGAGATTTTGCTGCGCCGATTGAATGCGGACCATCTTATAATGTTCGGAGCTTAAGCGAGGTTTGTTTGGAAACGACAGTGTGAGACGCGATTTCGCGCGACTACCGCATCAGGATTTTCAAGGATGCCTGCGGCACCGCGACTGAACTGATGCATATGACGCCATGCTTGACTTGGCCAACTGGCTTTACGCAGGCTCGGTGATCACCGCGGACAACCTAAAGAGGGCTCTGGAGGGTATGCCAACAAGGATTGGCGCTTCGATAGGCCCACTGCATTTGCTTACACACTGGAAAACGTTAAATCCTCTCTACAGCTCCCTTTGAGAGAGACGGCCTCTCAATTGGAAGCCTTTTAAGCAGGCCTATCGCGAAGCCAACCGCCGGCGCGTCAGCCGATCCGGGCAGTAAAAGTTGGGTGGACAGAACTGGGCGGTCAGTTCACGCCGCTGCTGCATAGGGAGGAACCCGGTTCGCGGCACTGCTACAGTTGCCTTTCAGGTTCTGTCATGTGCGGATCTTAACGCGTCACGTTGAGTTCGCTGGCCGCGTTCTCGTACTTCATGCGCGGCCACCGGTCCACGGCGAGAAGCGATTACCTCGGGTGAAGATTGTGAGGCTTGATATCAATCAGGTCTATACCCGACGCCATCCTTTCAGTCTACGAGACGCCCGGAATATGGTTTATTCGAAAAGAGTTATTCTGGGCTTGCGTGCCGCGACAATCTTGGTCGGCGATAGGTATCGAGTAGCCACATCGACAACGGGTTTGACCGGAGTAGATCAACTTGGAACACAAAATAGAGGCGTCGACGTCTAACATTATGCCTGCTCAATTCGCGAGAAGCTTGTATTACGACATGGCGCGTATCAGGCAGTTTGAGAACCGGGTCGTCACCCTAGTCGATGACAACGAGATCGCCGGCGTATGTCACGAGTACAGCGGGCAAGAGGCGGTTGCGGTTGGTATTTGCGGCGCACTCACGACTTCAGACATCGTCACAAGTACCCATCGAGGGCATGGCCACACACTGGCGAAGGGCGGCGACGTTGGCAGAATGTTTGCTGAGCTGCTCGCGCGAACGGGCGGATACAATAAGGGTCGCGGCGGATCCATGCACATTGCTGACGTCGGGATTGGAATATTTGGGGCGAATGGTATCGTCGGCGCTGGAGCCCCTATAGCCTGTGGTGCGGCTCACAAATTCAAAGCTGCTCGCGAAAACCGCGTTGCTGTTTCATTCTTCGGCGACGGAGCAATCAACCAAGGGGTCCTCCACGAGGCGATGAACCTCGCGGCGATTTGGGATCTTCCTGTCATTTTCGTCTGCGAGAACAATCAGTACGCGATCTCGACGCCTCTCAAAGAAGTCACGATCCTAGACCCTTACGTTCGCGCCCAATCCTACGGAATGCCTGGTGTGTGCGTCGATGGCATGGACGTCGAGGCCGTTTATCACGCTGCTCTCACTGCTACGGAACGCGCTCGGACCGGCAAAGGCCCAACGTTCATTGAGTGTCAAACCTATCGCTACTTTGGGCATTATACAGGCGAGCGTCACATGAAGATGAACTATCGATCTCAAGAGGAAGTCGATCGCTGGAAGTTGCGGGACCCTATCAAGATCTGGGCGGCGCGTATGATGGAAAGTGGCTTGTGCGCTCAAGAAGACATTGAAGCTATCGATGCCGAGGTCAACATTGAGATCGATCGGGGCGTCGAGTTCGCTAGGAGCAGCCCCCCGCCGAACCCGGCCGAGGCTCTCGATTGCATGTATGCCGTGCCGTATCCGAACACTCCGGCATGGGGAGTAGAGCCGTGAGACAGCTGAGATTTCTTCAGGCCATGAACGAAGCCTACCATCAGGCCATGGGGGCAGATGAGAGTGTCATGATTATCGGGGAGGACATTCGAGGTGGAATTCGCGGTGAGACGAAAGGCCTCCATGGCGCTTTCGGCGATCTCCGCGTACTCGACACACCCATTTCCGAGGCAGCGTTCACCGGCTTCGCTACGGGGGCGGCTTTGGCCGGTTTGCGCCCAATCGTTCAGTTTCAAGTTCCCTCACTGATTTACGTCGCATTCGACCAGCTAGTCAATCAAGCGGCGAAGATGCGATTGATGTTAGGAGGTCAAGCAAATCTTCCAATCACTTACACGCTTATGGTGTCTGGATCGCGGGGTGGAAACGCGGGCCAGCACTCAGACAATCCCTATCCGTACCTCCTACACGCTGGCTTCAAGGTTGTTTGCCCTTCGAATGCCTACGACGCCAAGGGCCTCATGATCCAGGCGATCCGCGAAGACGACCCCGTCGTTTTCATAGCATCAGCCATGTCGCTTCCGCAAAAGGGTCCGGTGCCGGAGGAAATCTATGCCGTCCCTTTCGGTTGCGGTGACGTTAAGCGTGAAGGATCCGATGTCACAGTCATTGCTATCGGGCATTTAGTGCCCGAGGCTCTAGCTGTCGCTGAGCGCCTCGCCCAGGAGAAAAACATCAGCGTCGAAGTGTGGGATCCTCGGTCTCTCTTGCCGCTTGACAGGGAAGGGCTGTTGAAGTCCGTCAAGAAAACTGGCCGCGTCGTAATCTACGACGACACGAACCGTACTTGTGGGTTCGCCGCCGAATTGAGCGCAATAATAGGGGAGCTGGCGTTTTCATCTCTCAAGGCCCCGATCAAGCGTGTCACGCGAGCTGACGTTCCTATGCCGTTCAATCTTGCGCTCGAAGCTGCTGTTCTGCCGAAGCCGCAGCAACTGGAAGACGCGATCTTAGCCGTAAGGAGCTATGCTCATGTTTGAAGTTCGTATCCCGAAGATGGGTGCATCGACGGTCGAGGTTGATCTTACGAAGTGGTATGTTTCGGTCGGCACCTCGGTCGTTCCGGGTCAGATTCTAGCCGAAGTGGAGTCGGAAAAAACTAACATTGAGATAGAGGCGGAGACCGCAGGCGTGGTTGCCGAAATCCTTGTTGATGAAGGGTCAGCGACGGAAGTCGGAATCGTCATCTGTCGCATCAACACCGGGCAGTAGAAAAGAATCACGGTTCGTTACTTATCTGACTAAACTTCAGAACCTCCGGCGATTTAAGTGCCACTCCTGGCTGCTTACGTCTGCATACCCATTGGTTAGTATTCGGAGTCAACTGCTCGTTGCTGTAGGACTACCATGACGCGGGACAAACGCTTCGAAGGCAAGACGGTTTTGATTACTGGTGGAGCTCGAGGTCAAGGTGCGGCGGAAGCCGTCCAAATCGCAACGGAGGGAGGGCGGGTTGTCATCGGCGACCTCCTAGACGAGCAGGGCGAACAACTTGCAGCGACTATTGGTGAAAAAGCGTCATACGTGCATCTCGACGTCACTAGCGAGCAAGACTGGCGAAGCCTGATCCGCTGTCTGGAGGGGGAGGGGACGGGACTTCATGGTCTGGTCAACAACGCGGCGATTTATGAACCCGTGCCAATGAGGGATTCGAGCGTCGCGCTCTTCGAAAAGCACTTCCGTGTGAATCAGTTGGGTTGCTTCCTCGGTATGCGGGAAGTCTCACCTCTGATCGAGGCATCCGGCGGTGGCGCAATAGTAAACATCTCGTCTGTCGCCGGGATGCGCGGAAGTCGAACTTGTATGGCCTACTCCGCGACGAAATGGGCCCTTCGAGGCATGACAAAATGCGCGGCCCTAGAGCTTGCGCCAGCAGGAATCCGCGTCAATTCTATCCACCCCGGGTGGGTGGAAACCGACATGCTGCTCGCCGAGGATCCGTCCGACAGAGAGCGCCAGTACGCGCTCATTCCGCTCAAGCGGGCCGGGACGGTCGACGAGGTGGCCGACCTCGTTCTCTTCCTGCTCTCGAACGAGAGCCGCTACATTACCGGGGCGGAGATCGCGATCGACGGAGGACTGTTGCTGTGAGCATTTGAGCCTTCTTAGCCCCAACATCCGTTCAGCTCGAAGATTTTTCCGCTTCGTACCCCAAGCAGAGCAGCCCGAACCCGCAAACCGCTAGCCCGCTAGATACCTCAAAAGCCACAGTAGAGCCGATGCCTATCAACGTCAGAATGCCGGCCTTCGTTTCCGATATGGGAGCAGCCACCATTGTAAAATGGATGTTCAACGAGGGGGACGACATAAAGGCCGGAGATGTTTTGGCTCAAGTATCAAGCGGTAGCGATACAGGTGAGATCAAGGCCGCTGCCGGCGGTACTCTGGAAAGGATTGTCGTTCCGGAAGGCGCTAACGGTCTAAAAGTCAGGGACCTGGTCGCCGTTCTTGCCATAAAGACTGAAGCTGGTTCGGTTGCCGCAGCCCCTGGACAACGGTCCGACGCGCCTGGAGGCCCTGCTCCTGCAGCGTCGTCTGGAAGCAAAGGTGCCAAGGACGACGCTGTTCTTAAGCTGTTTGAGGGCGGATCATATGAACGCATACCTAACGACGGGATGCGAAGGACGATTGCACGTCGTCTGGTGACCTCGAAGCAAACCATTCCGCATTTCTATGTCGCAGTGGATTGCGAGATCGATCAGCTTCTAGGACTGCGCTCCCGACTCAACGGTGCGGCGCCTAGGGCCGCGGACGGACTGCCGGTCTACAAGTTGTCCGTCAATGACATGGTGATAAGGGCCTTGGCGCTTGCGCTGCGTGACGTTCCGGACGCGAATGTCTCCTGGACCGAGGGCGCTATTCTTAAACACCAGCACGTCGACATAGGGGTAGCTGTCTCGATCGCAGGCGGTCTGATCACGCCGATCATACGCAAGGCTGAACAGAAAACACTTCAAGTCATTTCCGCCGAGATGAAGGACCTCGGCAAACGCGCGAGAGATCGCAAGCTAAAGCCTGAAGAATATGAAGGCGGCACGACATCGATCTCGAACATGGGCATGATGGGGGTCAAAGAGTTCGCTGCCGTGATCAATCCCCCCCACGCTACGATTCTGGCAGTCGGTGCGGGCAGACAGCATGTAGTCGTCAAGAGCGGTTCAATGGCCATCGCAACGGTGATGAGTGTTACCCTTTCCATCGACCATCGCTGTGTGGACGGCGTGCTCGGAGCAAAGTTGCTGCAGATATTTAAGAGCTATATTGAAAATCCTATGAGCATGGTCGCCTGAGCATGAGGTCCAAGTTTGGCAACTAGACGCTTGCGTTATGGCCGGCGAAGGTAGCGTATTCGCGATCTTGCGCATGAGCGGCTGGACATAAGCTGGGTTTACGGCCAGCGAATCCTTTTGCGCATTCTCAGGACAATTGCTGGCGCCTATCATTGCAAGCCAATTGGCCAGGCTGCCTATACGGGTTGTTTCTGCGGCAGAATGTTGATCCCTGTCGGACGGTGCTGGACAATGTCATTCCGTATCCGTGTCGCGGGGCCGTTTTAGTGATGATAGCCGGCAGAGTGGCACAGACCCGCAAAAGCAACAACGGGCGCCACCCGTATCGGGATCATGATCCCGGTCAATTTATTGGGGCGAGGCCAACATACAAACTTGGATCAAAGGCAGCATGGATTATCTGAAGAAATTCGACCTGTCCGGCAAGCGTGCAATTGTAACCGGAGGGGGGCGCGGTATCGGGCTTGAAATCGCTCACGCTCTCGGCCAAGCGGGCGCGTCAATTGTCATCGCGGACTTGGACGCGAATAGCGCTGCTGCCGCTGCGGCCAAACTCGCATCATGCGGTATCGCGGCAAGTCATCGCGGCATCGATGTGGCAAAGCCGGATGCGGTTACGGCGCTCGCCGACGAACTGAATGCCGAACAGCCGATCGACGTCCTTATTAACAATGCCGGTATAGCCCGGATAACCGAGGCCCTCGACACTTCCGACGCGGACTGGCTGGCAACGATGCGGGTCAATTCGGATGCTGCATTTTGGTGTGCGAGGGCCTTTGGCCGGCACATGATCGCCCGTCGCTGGGGCAACATCGTGAACATCGGATCCATGTGCGGCATGATAGTGACGCAGCCACAGAACAACACCGCCTATATTACCAGTAAGGGCGCCATTCACATGATGACGAAGTCGCTGGCCTGTGCCTGGGCAAAGCATAATGTGCGAGTAAATGCGGTAGCTCCAGGATATGTTACAACAGAGATGACAATTTCCCCGAGGAATGAAAGCTCATTTCAGTATGATCGATGGTTAGAGCAGACTCCGCTGGGAAGAATGGGCGAGTCCCATGAAGTTGCATCCGCGGTGCTGTTTCTTGCCAGCCCTGCATCAAGCTATTGCACGGGAGCCATCCTGTCCGTTGATGGCGGCTATACATGTATGTGAGCGACGGATAATTCATTGGAAGTGACTAACTGCCGCGTCAGTAAGATGTCACTTCAGAATCAATATAAGCGTATCGATTTGGGGGAGTGGAATGTTGGTGCAGGTGCGTCGGGTGCGGAGCCACCTAAGAGCTTAAAATCGTGGCGTGAAGGATAACTTGGACGTTCGGGTTTTAGAGAGAGATCTCGTTGGGGAAAACGGGCCATGGCCTGCTATTTGGCGCATTAACCGCCGCTGATCCGCCTGCATCCGCCGGCCGGTCGCGGTTGCGGGAAGAACATCCGCTGGCTGGCCGGAGTCAAATAAAGTCGTATAGCCGGACGATGCGTGACGATCCTGCGCAACCGCGGAATACGGATCTCCATTGCGAGATTTGTCGGGCTATCACTAAAGGCTGAGAGGTGCCCCAGATAGGCTGATGGGAAGTTGATGGCAAACTAGGCTCGGTGAGGCGACCGGTCTCACGCCACCATGACATCCCGCCGCTCGGGTGTTGGGCCGAGCCTTGACGCGCTCCATGCGAGAGCCAAGTTGACCTAAGTCTGCGCGAAACCTGTCACTCGGGACTAAGGCTAGCGAGCGCAACGTTTGATATGAATCGGCTTTATGCCAGTCGCGAGCTTTTCAGTCTGCGACTCTTCAGCCTCGTCGTCTATTCGAGGTGAGGACGAGGACGGCGCTCGCAACTTGGTCGCCGGTCCCCCTTCGACGAACACGGGTATCCCTGCCACCGCTTTTGTTCCAGCAGGTTACCCGCCGCCTTCTTGCTGAACCTCAAGGGCAGTTCGGCAAGCGCGAACGCATATGAGGATTGGACCATGGATGACATCCGCGTTGTTACCGACTTCCCCCGCAAAGTGCGCGAGATCGAGAATGTCTGGATCCCGATGCCGGACGGGGTAAAGCTCGCTGCCCGCCTCTGGTTGCCGGAGGACGCCGAGGCGGACCCGGTCCCCGCCATCCTCGAATACCTGCCCTATCGAAAGAGGGATGGGACTGTGGAGCGCGACCAACTCACCCATCCATACTTCGCCGGGCATGGCTATGCAGGTGTGCGCGTGGACATGCGCGGTTCGGGTGATAGCGAAGGGGTCTGCAGGGGCGAATATCTCAAACAAGAGCAGGACGACTGTCTTGCCGTGATCGAATGGTTGGCGAAGCAATTATGGTGCTCAGGCAGTGTCGGTATGATTGGCATCTCCTGGGGCGGGTTCAACAGCCTTCAGGTTGCTGCCCGCCGTCCGCCAGCCCTCAAGGCGATAATCTCGCTGTGTTCGACCGACGATCGATACCGGGATGAATGTCACTATTTCGGCGGCGCGCTTATGTGCGAAAATTTGATGTGGGGGGCAGCGGCTTGGGCGATTGCCATGACCCCGCCCGATCCAGCTCTTGTGGGAGAACGCTGGCGTGAGATTTGGGAAGAGCGGCTCAACGGCAACGGGATCTGGCTGCAAGACTGGTTCGCGCACCAGCGTCGGGACGATTTCTACAAGCATGGTTCTATCTGCGAGGACTATTCCAACATCGAGATTCCTGTCTACGCGGTGGGTGGCTGGGCGGACGCCTATCCCAACGCCATCTTGCGCATGCTCGAGAACCTGCCGGGACCTCGCAAAGGCCTGATCGGCCCTTGGGCTCATAAGTATCCTCACATCGCCATGCCCGGGCCTCGCATCGGCTTTCTCCAGGAATGCTTGCGCTGGTGGGACCAGCATCTTAAAGGCATCCACACCGGCGTTGAGGACGAGCCGATGTTGCGCGCGTGGATTCAGGATCCTTTGCCCCCCGCCGCCATCTACGACGAGCGGCCAGGCCGTTGGATCGCTGAGCCTTCCTGGCCGACGGCGAGCATTGTCGAAAGACGGCTGTCGCTCTCACCGGGACTTCTTGCCGAAGGAGATGGCAGTGATGCTGTTCTTACGATCTGTTCACCGTCCACTTCGGGGCTATCATCCGGTGTTTGGTGCGCGTATGGCGCAGTGCCGGACCAGCCCATCGACCAGCGCATGGAAGCCGGAAACGCCTTGGTATTCGAAACCGAGCCTCTTCTGGAGGAGGTAGACCTTCTCGGCTTCCCCGAGCTTGAGGTAACCCTCTCTTCCGACAAAGCAGTGGCAATCCTATCGGCCACGCTTTCGCTCGTGTTTAAGGACGGCTCGGCCACCCGTGTGAGCTATGGCATTCTGAATTTGACCCATCGCCACGACGACCTCGATTTGAAGCCAATGACGCCCGGTAAGGCTGAAGCAATACGCCTGAAGCTGCGGTCTTGCGGGCAACGCTTTGAAAAAGGGCAACGCATAAGGCTCGCCATCGCCACCAGCCATTGGCCTATTGTCTTTCCTAGTCCAGAGAGGGCAAGTCTATCAATACATTGTGCGGCCAGCAGGCTTATCTTGCCGGTGCGCAAAGCGAATGCCGTAGACTCCAAACTTGTACCGTTTCTGAAGCCAGAGAGTGCTCGGCCGATGGCAACAGAGACTATTAAGCCTGGTAAACCTTTCTGTCGCGAGGTAATCACCAACCAAGCCACGGGCGAGACAACTTTCCGGATGGCGAGCGACGCGGGGACCGTGGTGCATCCGCACACCGGAATGGTCATTTCGGCTAAGCACAGTGACACACTTACCATGCATCCCGACGATCCGAGCTCGGCGCGCGGAACCTCCAACTGGGAAAAGTCGTACGCCCGCGGTAACTGGAACGTGCATATTGCGCTCTCGGCCACTGTCCGCGCGCTGCGCGACGTATGGCGCATCGAGACACATATCGTGGCGAAGGAAGGCGACAAGCTTTTACTTGAACGAGACGACGTCAAGGAGTTCGCTCGGGACTTAAACTGACCGGTACTGGTCCCGCTCGGCCGGGGTTCAAATGTCGCTTTTTACAACGAGATAGTAGGTATTGACGCGTTCCAACCAGCAGTGAGGTTCACGCCATCTCCGCAACTTCTGAAGGAAAGAGTGCTGCGTCGGCAACTAGGCCGAGAGCTCATGACATAAACAGAATTTATGCCTGACGGTATCTTTTCCGCCTGCGGCTTGGCTGCCCCATAGTATATTCCAAAGAGAAACACACCCGAGCAAGGAACGCGGGCGCCGCGGCCACGGCAAGACGCCTCGGCAAGTCGCTCGGCAAGGGGAACAGCCATGGAGGACATGATGCAAAGTGTAAGCCGCCGCACCTTTCTTAGGGCAGGAGCCGCGCTAAGCGGTGGCATAATCTCTGCTGGCATGCCCTTGTCTCAAGTCATCTGGGCGGCCGAAGGCAAGGTGCTCGAGGTGCGTTCCAGTGGAGACCTGGTCACGCTGGATCCCGCTTTCCTCGGGCAGGCGGCGGAAGTAGACCTAACAAACTGTATCTATTCAAAGCTCACGCGATATAAGCCCGGCACCGAATGGGGCTGGGAGTTAGAGGCTGCAGACAAGATCGAGCAGGTTGATCCCACGCATATCCGATTTCGCCTCAAGAAAGGCATAAAATTTAGTGGCGATTACGGCGAGCTGACGGCCAAGGATGTTAAGTTCTCTTTCGAGCGCGTCATCAAGCTCAATTCACCCATCAAGCCCCAATGGGGCTCGTTAAATCACGTCGAGGTGGAGGACGACTACAGTGGTGTTATCGTGTTCAACGCGCCATTTGCGGCTGTTTGGCTTGTTCCGCTGCCTTATGCCGTCGGCCAAATCGTTTCTGAGGCTGCGGTAAGGAAAGCCACCAAGGACGGCGGTAATTTCGGTGTGAAGCCGCCAGCATTCTCAGGTCCCTACGTGCTGGCTGACTGGAAGCCCAACCAGTACGCACTTCTCACGAGAAATCCGGACTGGTCAGGCCCCAAGCCGGGCTTCGACGAAATCCGTATCCTGCCTATTCCGGACGCTAAGGCAGCGGAACGTGCTTATCAGGCGGGCGACGTCGATTTCACCGTAGTCGGTTTGGACTCTCTCGCGGCGTTCAAGAGCAATCCGCCCGCCAACACGGAGATCGCGGAAAGGGCATCGACCCGTTATACATGGATCGGCATGAACATGGATCATCCCAAACTGAAGGACATAAATGTCCGCAGGGCGATCCAATGGGCGATCAATGTACCACAGGTTTTAGATACCGCGTATGACGGTCAGTCAATTGCGGCCACGGGTATTATTCCTCCAGGTATCGTTGGGCATCGCGCAAAGACTCTGGTTCCGCCGGAAGGTGATCTCTCAAAAGCCAAAGAGCTTCTCGAGAAGGCTGGGGTAAATGGTTTGACATTGAGCCTCGACTGTACAAACGACAGCCAGACTTCAGCCATAGCTCAGACGGTGCAGGCACAATTGTCCCAAGTCGGAATTTCTCTGGTGGTTAATGCCCGAGATCCCGGGACATTCTGGTCACTCGGCGTGGAGTCTGAGGGAGACAGCTGGAAGGACGTGCAGCTCTTTATTATGACCTTCTCCGGACTGCCGGATCCGTACGACTACGTGACTTGGTTCGTGCAAGATCAAGTGGGTATATGGAACTGGCAACGCTTCCGCAGCCAACGCTTTGACGAGCTAAACGCTAAGGGACTGTCCATTAACGATCCCAACGAGCGGGCAAAGGTTTACGAGGACATGCAGGACTTGATGGAAGATTCTGGCGCATTTCGGTTCCTGACCAATGAGACCAATCCAATCCTATATCGGAAGACGCGAATGAAAGCGGCGATGCGCCCAGATGGAACCCCATTATATATCGATTTCCAGCCGGCTTAAGCTTGAGCGTGAACTGTGTGGATCTATCTACTGAAACGCGTTTTCCTCGCGGTCGCCATTACGGTGATCGCGGTGACCCTTGTGTTCATGATGATCCATGCGGTGCCTGGCGACCCAGCCGTTGCTCTGCTAGGTCCCCGCGCCACGCCTGAAATGATAGCGCACCTTCATCGGGAGATGGGGCTGGATAAGCCGCTTGCCGTGCAGATCGTCATTTTCTTCGAAGGGCTGCTGCAAGGCAATCTTGGTTTTGATGTGTTGAGCCAACGTCCGGTTGCGGACATAATATTCGAGCAACTTCCTTATACTATCGAACTAATCTTCGTCTCGATTTTGTGGGCGGTGGCGATTGCGGTGCCGCTCGGTTGTTATTCGGCCATGAGGCGTAATTCTGTCATCGACCAGATCGTCGCGATCATGGCAGTCGCCACGATCGCGATTCCTTCGTTCGTCATGGCTGTCTACGCACTCCTGATCTTCGCTGTCACGCTCCATTGGTTACCAGCAGTCGGAGCCGGACAGGGTTTTTTGGACGGCCTTGTTCATCTCATTCTGCCAGCCTTCGCCGTCGGGATCGGCTGGGTTGGATACATCTCCCGGCTGGTACGGGCATCCATGATGGAGATCCTGGGTGAAAACCATGTGCGAATGGCCCGTTCCTTCGGCATTTCCGAATGGCGCATTGTTTTGCATTACGCGCTGCCGCTTGCGATCCTGCCGACAGTGACGATCCTCGGCGTGGGCATAGCGTGGTTGCTTTCGTCAGCTGTCTTTATCGAGGTCGTTTTCGCAAGACCAGGTATCGGTGCCTTGATTGTACAGGCGGTCAACACGCGCAACTATGCAGTCGTAATAGGGGCCGTGCTAGTCACCACTGTTGTTACTGTCTTGGCGACGACGGCGTCCGATCTGATCGCTGCCTCTCTTGATCCTCGAACCCGCGAGAAACTTTAGCATGGCGAGCCTTGAAGCGCTCCGCGGCGAAACTGGCCCAGAGCTAGCACCCGGCAGCTTCCGTAAGACGGTGCGGCAACTGCGCAAGAACCGTCTTGGCGTCCTTGGAGCCGCGCTGGTCGCGATCGTTTTCGCAAGCGCGATCTTCGCCCCGATCATCATTACACATGATCCGACCCGCATCATGGTGGGGCCGCGCTTGGCGGACCCGTCACTACTTTTTCTTCTGGGCACCGATCAACTGGGCCGCGACACATTCTCGCGCGTCATGATGGGCGGCCGCGTCCCGCTGCTTGTCGCCTTCGCCTCGCTAGGCAGTTCGCTGGCAGCCGGCCTCGTGCTTGGTCTGATCGCAGGCTTCGGACCGAGGTGGCTGGACAATTTGCTCCTTCTTTTATTCGATACGATCCGCTCCTTTCCGGGCATCATCTTCGCGTTGGCGATTATCGGCTTACTTGGACCCAGCCTGGCCAGCATGATTTTTGTTATCGCAATCACCTCTATGCCCATTTATGCACGGGTCGTGAGGACCCAGACAGAGGCGCTACGCAACAGTGAATACATCGCCGCAGAACGCACTCTGGGCGCTGGCACGATGCGCATCCTGGCAGTGCACGTACTGCCTAATGTTATCGGCCCGCTTCTCATCCTCGTGAGCATGGACGTGCCCGCGGTAATCGCGGTGGAGGCCGGTCTCAGCTTCCTTGGTTTGGGCGTACGTCCACCCACGCCCGATTGGGGAGCAATCCTCAACGACGGCTATAATTACATCCAGCAGACGCCGTGGCTTGTGGTTGGCGGTGGTATTCCAATCGTCCTCGCAACGCTGGGCTTCACATTCCTGGGTGAGGCGCTACGCGACATGTTCGATCCAAAGCTGCGGAAAGATCTATGATACCACACGATCGGTCATCGCAATCGACCACACCCCTCCTGGAGATACGTCACCTCCATCTTGATTTCGGGACACCAGAGGGGCGCATTCATGCACTGCGAAACGTGTCGCTTAATGTCGCAGCCGCAGAGGTGGTCGGCGTTGTCGGCGAAAGCGGATCTGGAAAGTCGACGCTTGCGTATACGGTGATGGGTCTGCTTTCGGAAAATGCCGATGTCACAGGTGGCGAGATCCTGTTTGAAGGGCGAGACCTGCTGAAGATGCCGGCTCAGTCGCAGCGTAGCCTGCTTGGCGATCGACTTTCCATGGTTTTTCAAGATCCAATGACTGCGCTTAATCCTGTGCGCACCGTTGAGAACCAGATGATCGACATCCAGCACCACCAGCAAAAAAGCCGGAGTGAAAAGCGTGCTCGTGCCATCGACATGCTACACCGGGTCGGAATTCCGGATCCGCAAAACCGGATCGGGGCCTATCCGCACCACTTTTCCGGCGGCATGCGTCAGCGGATATGTATAGCCATGGCGCTGCTTGTAAAACCCGTGCTCCTCATCGCCGACGAGCCGACGACTGCGCTCGATGCGACACTTGAAGTCCAGATCATCCATCTGCTCAAAAATCTCCAAAGGGAGATCGGTTGCTCCGTCCTCTTCGTATCCCATCATCTTGGAGCTGTGGCTGAGTTGTGCGACCGGGTCGTCGTCATGTATGCCGGCGAAGTGGTCGAACAAGGCGATGTGCGCAGCATATTCCGCAATCCCGCTCATCCCTACACCCGCGCCCTGCTTGAGTGCGACCCGGGGCGGCTTAAACGAACCACACGCACATTGCCGACCATTTCCGGCGAGGTGCCCAGCCTCCTGGGCTTGAAGAAGGGGTGCATCTTCAGCGCGCGATGCCCGCAGGCATATGATCGCTGTCTCGAGGAACAGCCAGTCGATCGCCCGATCAGCCCAGGGCAGACGGCACGATGCCATCTGCTCGAAGAAAATCGACTAGTTTCGGCATGAGTGCCCTTGTCAGTGTTCGGGACCTCTGCGTCCGCTTCCGCACGATGGGGCCGCTTAAAGCGCTCGCGACCGGGACAAATGCGCCTTTCATCGACGCGGTATGCAGTGTTTCTTTTGAAATTCACAAGGGTGAGACGCTGGCCCTTGTCGGCGAGAGCGGCTCCGGAAAATCCACCGTCGCTCGCACGATGATTGGCCTGCAGCGGGCGGTGAGCGGCAGCATCAGCTTCGATGGGCAGGAACTCACGGACCTCAGTGCGGTAGAACGCAAGCCCTACTTGCGACGCATGGCGATGACGTTTCAGGATCCGATCGGTTCACTTTCGCCCAGGCTGACGGTGCGATCGATCTTGACCGAGCCTTTCCGCATCCATGGGCTGAAGGATCGCGATTTAGGAGCTGAAGCGACGCGCCTCCTGCGGATGGTGGGCTTGCCGGCCGATTTTGTTGGCCGCTATCCTCATCAACTCTCCGGTGGTCAAGCCAGGCGCGTCAGCGTGGCGCGCGCCCTAGCGCTCAATCCGGACTTGATCATCGCCGATGAGCCGACCGCGGGCTTGGATGTCTCGGTGCAAGGCGAGGTGCTAAATCTTCTCACTCGCCTGCAGGACGAACTAGGCATCGCGATCCTGATAATCACGCACAACCTCAATGTAGTGCGCCACATAACTGACCGCATGGCAATCATGTATCTCGGCCGCTTCATTGAAGTCGGCACGACGCAGAGTATTTTCCATCAGCCAAGCCATCCCTATACCGAAGCGCTGCTTGCGGCCAATCCCGAACCGGACCCAGACGCAGTGCTCAACAGGATTGAGCTCAAGGGCGAAGTGCCAAGCGTGATGTACCGGCCATCCGGCTGCGAGTTCCACACCCGGTGTCGTTACGCTCAAGATCGCATCTGTGGCCGCGTCGCTCCCCCATCCTCAGTGAGCCTGCAGGACCCGGAGCACAGCTTTAGATGCCATTTCCCGTTAAGCTCCAAATCGTTGACCTGCTGAACGTTCATCCCTCGCGGAAACTGGGGGCCGATTTGTTTAAAATCTTGGCTGGGCTTAGGCAATTTGTCAGGCGCGAAGCCTTTCATCAGCGCAACAGACCGCGGGTCTGGCGTAATGCATTGGCATTCCATGGCGAGCAATTGGGGTGTTCCGGCCGAACAGCCGAACCCGGCGATTGCGACGGCGTAACATAAAAACGGGGTGGCCTCGAGGGCTTCGCAACTGGGGAACTGCGGTTGGTGGGCACCCTCGGCAGGCGTCCATGGTTCAGCTGTGCCGCACAAGCAGTGCCCGGTTCGCGCGCCCTATGAGGGTACGGCTTATGGGGGTAAGGCGGAGGCGCCCACTGTTCCCGCCGGCGCGCTAATAACGAATGGGGCATCAACATCATGCTGCGCATCAAATTCAATGATTGAATCTGGCATCCAGGGACCGATAACCTCGGGCAACCGGTGTCCGTGTCCGCTATGTAGTAAGCGCCTATGAAGTGGCGGCGCTCCTCTACACGTATTTCGCGAGCGCCGAATCGTTCTGGCTTAGAATAGCGGTCCTGGAACGCTTCTTGTTGGGACGAAAGCCACAGATGTCGCTCAGCCCGAAACTGGCTTGCAATCGAGATATAGTGGGGTTCCATCTGGGCGCATTGCCGCCTGCACCTTCGTTGTGCGATACACGACGGGAGTGGCCCCGTGGGTCAGGAATCGGAAATTCCCCGGATTCTTCCATGAGGTCCAGCATCTCCTCGTAGAGCTTTCCACGCTCATTAGGTCAGCGATGGAGAGTCCCTTGACGTTCAGTTCGTCATAACGTTTCGCTCCGGAAGCGTTGCCAATTCCAAACGCCAACTTGAGCCTGCGTGGTACGCATCCGGTGAAGACCGCAGACGTGCGTATCTGGTGGCCAGAGAACCTGAGCACCGGAGTGCTGGGGTCAAGCTTTCGATGGGGAGACGCGATGATGTTCTTCGAGGAGGAGTTTGACCTCCTCGAAGCCTTCATCGGTGAAGATCCCGTCGTCATCATTGGCGCCGTAGACCCAGATGACGCCGTCCTAATCCGGGACACAAAGGGGGTGAACTCCCGTCTCGACGGCGCGGGCGTCGCCGCCGTTGCAAAGGCGGTCGTCGCCATCCGCTCGTACCATGCCGCAGCGAGTCAAAGCGGCCCGCATCTGACCCTGCCTCTGTCAACCAAGGACAGCCGTGCGGTGCTCGTGACGCTTAAGGTGGAAGCGGAAGGTGAGGCGCTGATGGCGGCCGAGCAGGCACGCGCCTTGGGGTGCTTGTGAGCGGCGTAGTTGTCAAGAACGACGTGGATGGCCCTGCTGGCCGCCACCTCGGCATCGACAGCGTTGAGTGAGGCGGATGAATTCCTGGTGACGATGGCGCTGCATGTTCCTGCCGATAACGGTGCCATCGAGCACGGTAAGGGCGGCAAACAGGGTGGTCGTGCCGTTGCACTTGTAGTCGTGGTCGTGGTGCCGAGCCTACCCTTCATGGGCAGGCCGGGCTGGGTGCGGTCGAGCGCCTGGATCTGGGCTCTTCTCGTCGACCGACAACAGGATAGCGTGAGCCGGTGGATCAACTAGTGGCATGGCCGACGACGTTGCGCAGTTTGTCGACGAACTGCGGATCGTTGCAGAGCTTGCACTGGCGCGCCACACGCAAGTCTTGAACTTACCAGATTGCCGCATGATCTCGAGGGTGCCCACGCCGTCGCTGCTCAACAGAATGATCTCTGCGCGCCAAACGTGCTTCTGCAGCGCACTGCGATGGGCGCGCTGATCAGAGAGAGGCTGACGATCAATCGAAGAAACGGTGAGGTATATTCCTGTGCGCATGTACCAGACTCGCATGCGCACTCACAAAAGGGAATCCTCAGCCGAACTCTTATGTCAGGCGTAAACCACTAGCACGACAGGGCTCCCGGCAAAGCTCTGGGATCGACAGATTGCCCATTGCGGCGCGCTGGAAGGCTACCTGGTTCCAGTTGTGGTCGCAGGCACCCCAGAGCACGAATGCAGATGAATTGACTTTATATCGAGCAATATTTTTTCCGCCTTTAGCATCCAAGAAATCCGGTCTTAGATCCACGTAAGAGTGAGCCACTAGGGCGGCCTTAACATGTCCTCGTTTTCGATTGTGAACCACAAAATTGATCCCACGCGAGTGGCAAAAGCACTTAAGCCGGATGGGAGCATGGATGACAACGATCGGGTTGAAATTGGGCCGACGGACGTCGCCTTTGCGGAGTGGGCAGCCTTGGGCCTGACCACGCCCAACCTAGATCGTATGCGCAAGACCCGTCTTGATCGGATTGTTCTGCAACTCCGCCAAAGAGACTATGCGGGCGTGCTCTGCTTCGACCCGCTGAACATACGATACGCTTCAGATTCCTCGAACATGCACATATGGATCATGCACAATCCGTCACGAGCTGTGTTCGTATCGGCCGACGGCTATGTCGTTCTCTGGGATTTCCATCGTTGCAGCCACCTGTCAACCTATCTGCCGCTCATCAACGAAACCCGGGATGGCGGGGCCGGCTTTTACTATTTCGTTGCCGGCGACCAAGAAGAAGCAGTCGCCAAGGACTTTGCCGGACAAATTGACGAACTGTTGCGCCGCTCTGGTGGCAAAAACCGTCGTCTTGCCGTCGACAAGATCGAAATCCCCGGCCTTCGTGCGCTAGATGCAGTTGGCATCGAGGTTTGCAACGGCATGCAGCTCATGGAGCACGCCAGGGCCATTAAGGGAATCGACGAGATCAACGCCATGCGCTGCTCTCTCGCGACCTGCGAGATTGCCGTTGCCAAAATGCGAGAACGTTTGCAGCCCGGCATAGCCGAAACGGAACTTTGGTCGGTTCTTCATGCCGAAAACATCGCACGTGGTGGCGAGTGGATCGAAACGCGCATTTTAACTTCCGGCCCGCGCACGAACCCCTGGATGCAGGAGGCCGGCCCCCGTCGCATTGTCTCAGGAGACCTCGTCGCCTTCGACACCGATATGGTGGGCCCGTACGGCATGTGTGCCGACTTCTCCCGCACTTGGCACTGCGGTGACGGCCGACCCACCGAAGCACAGCGAAGGCTGCACGACATAGCCTACGAGCACGTAGCTGCAAACATGGCTATGCTAAAGCCGGGCGTCTCTTTCACCGAACTCACTCAGCGCAGCCACAAGCTTCCCGCGGATTTCGTCAAGCAGCGATATGGCGTCATGATGCATGGCATTGGTCTTTGCGACGAATATCCCGCGATTCTCTATCCTGAAGACTTCATCCCGGGAGCATTCGACTATGTTCTCGAGCCCGGAATGACCCTGTGCGTCGAGGCTTATATCGGTGCCGTCGGTGGGCGGGAAGGCGTAAAACTGGAAGAGCAGGTGCTCGTGACCGAGAGCGGAGTTGAAAATCTCACGAGATGCCCGTTTGATGAGGCTTTGGTGGCCTAGGGATTTCGGCCGAGTCTCTTCAAATTGTCCAATTCTTGAGAGATCCGCGGAAAAGCTGTTTGTTGCGCATCTGGCTCAGCACTTTTGCGGAAGTTGGCTTTTCGTTGGTCCAACTCGCCCGCCTACATTCGTAGAAAGGGGGGTGGAGGCATCCAAGTCCATGGTCGACGCCCTGACCCGCGAGTGCTGTCGATACTCTGACCAGCAGTCGGGCAGTGGCAGCTGTGGCGTCAGATTTGCAGCAAGTCCGCTGTTAGCCTCCGAACACACGGTCTCTGTTGGGGGTGGCGCATGTGGCCATTCCGCCAAGGATATTGGTCGAATTGCAGGCAATAGCCGGTCAGTGTCAGGTCACACTGGGTTGGCGCTTCGTGACGACGATTTTCGTGTAGCAGACATTTCGCTGAGTGGTTTGCATGCTCTCGATCTTGGCTGGGGACACAACAATGTGGAGCTTCGGTGTATGGAGCGCGGATCGGTCGTCATCGTTCGGCGTGTTCGGTGCTCCATGGGGCGGTCAATTCATCTGCTTACGTCACAGCCGGGACCTGCTTGACAAGAAACCTGAGGCAGCGCGATACTATGAGAAGTCCCTCCTGTCGTGACGGAACGCTATCTCGCAGGATAAATATGCACTATTCCCTAGATATACATGCCGAGGCTGGGCGTTTGTTGGAAGAGAAATGCTGTGCGATTTCCGCCCTACTGATCACGACTCCCCTGGTCGGCTTGCTTTTCGCATTTGCGTCACAGGGGACAAATCTTTTTGACTCTACTAACCCGGAGAGGGCCTTCCTCCAGAGTTCTTCGATCGTGCTGCCGCCGCGCTGAGCAAGTCCAATAAGTCTGCCACGGATGTAGCTAAGCTGAGCGTCCGACGGAAACGCCCCAGTGTTGATTTTTCGAGCTTTCTCTGACTTGCCTGTCGGAGTCCACCAGAGGCGATCCGTCGCGACGCAGCCTAGTGCTACTTTGGCAGATTTTTGGCGATGTGGGCATTTTGAGGATTGAACGAAGCCGCTAACGCGGCATTTGGCGGATCGGTTTGCAGGAACGCTTCTGTTTTGAAGGATCGCGGCTGTTGAAGCGCAATCTGAGAACAGGAGCTACAGAAATGGCCAAGTTGACCCCAGTTCCCCGGCGCATGATCGAGGATATGACGATCCGTAATCTGCCGCCGGCCACGCAGCGATCCCCACGTGCATGCCGCGGCGAAGTTTTCGCGCTACTTGGCCGTTCGCCGGACCGGCTCGGTCTGGAGGACGTGCGCGCCTTCCAAGTTCATTTGATGTCGACCGGAATCTCGTGGCTGCGCTGAACCAGACGGTGTGCGCGCTGCGGTTCCTCTACGGCGTGACGCTGGGCCATGCCGAGAGTCCGGAGCGGATCGTCTATGCTCGCTCGCTACGCACGCTGCCGGTGGTATTGAGCGCCGACGAAGTCGTGGCCTTCCTAGAGGCGGTGCCGAGCCTGAAGTGCCGTACGGCCCTGACGACGGCCTAAGAGCAGGTCTCAGTGCTTGGAGACTGTCGGGCTGAAGGTCGGCGACATCGACAGCGGTCGCGGGGTGATCCGTGTTGAGCACGGCAAGGGCGACAAGGACCGCACCGTGATGCTGTCGGCGCAGCTTCTGCGCATCTGCGAGTCTACTGGCGGCTTGGCGAAGCCGCGGGACTGGCTGTTTCCCGCGCGCGGGTGTTATTTGGGCTTGTCGTTCGGCGCGTGCGGCCGCCTAAGCGGGTGACGGTCCACACGCTCAGGCACAGCTTCGCCACGCATCTTCAGAACGCACCGACATCCGCACCATCCAGGTTCTACTCGGCCACAACAATCTGTCCGGCGGCGCGCTACGCTAAGGTCTCGAACAGCCTCATCCGACGCACGACAAGCCCGGCTGAACATCGAGGTGCCGCCAGGGTGAGTGGTACCGCCATGTCGGCGAGACTGAAGGTGGCGGATATCTTCCGCCGCCATGGCGAAGTATATAGACAGGTTCATGACGGCTATCTAGGCTCGCATCGAGCGGCGTGTGATGAGCGCGATCGAGCTCTGCCGGACCGCCGAACTGGGCGGCCAGTCTACGGCTGCCGCTCCTGCGGTCGATCCGCGTGGCCTACAATTCCTGTCGCAGCCGGCACAGTCCCAAATGCCAGGGTCAGGCCTGCCGGGACTGGCTTGCCGCACGCCAGAATGAACTGCTGCCGGTGCTCTATCACGCAGTGTTCATGCTGCCGGCTGAGGTTGCTGCGATCCCTTTCACAAGGCGGCACCTTATACGCGGCCGAAACGCCTGCGCGCGAAGCCAATCTCAGGCATTTGGGAGCTGAGATCGGCCTCATCGCGGCGCTGCATAGCTCTCATCTACCATCCCGCCTGATTGTATCGTACCGGGTGGTGGTGTCTCGCCCGACGGCACACGCTGGATCTCGTGCAGGCCGGGCTCTTTTTACTCGTGCGCGTGCTGTCGCGCCTGTTTCGCTGGCGCATGACACGGAAGACGCGCTTGTGATTGACGGCCGGTTCGCCGTCTTTCGCGTTCCCTGTTCGTCAGGGCTGTGATGCGACGATCGCCATAGGTCGGGCGTTCGTCGATCAGGCGGCGACCAGCTCCAAGAGCCCATCGTCATCGGGGTTGCGATAAGGCCCGCGCGGCTTCACCAGGCGATGCAACTCATGGAGATGGGAACGCGCCGCCCCGAGGGTCTCGGCAACGGCCTTCATCGGGAACCGTCCCTCGGCTGCGACAAGAGCCGCAAGTTCGGTTTTTTGACTCCGACCTGGCCAGCGCGTCTTTGAGGATCTCCACTTCCATGGTCTTGCGGCCGAGAAGCCGCTCGAGGTCGCGAAGGCGCTCTTCAAGCCGCCGCACTTCCGAACTCCCGACCACAGATTCGTCCGATCCCACCGCAGCCGTTCCGCCTTCCTTCAATAAACGGCGCCAACGATACAAGAGATTTGGCGCCACGCCTCATCGTGCGGCGACAGAGGACACGGTCTCACCCGGAAGGAAACTCTCCTCGATAATCTGCAGCTTCTGTTCGGTCGTCGTCCAGTGTCGGCGCCGTACCTCCCCGGTGATCAGTTCAATCCGTCGACAGTCGTCAGCCATAAGCCTGTGCTTGAGGATATCCCCAAGCCTCCCGCGTTAGGCCGACTGTCCGGCCGAAATGGGGGCCAGTTCAGGATCCGACATTGTTGGCGAACTTCGAACAAAGGAGGTCTGTGCAGTTCTTTCACGACGCCTTTCTTCGATGAAGAACAGTGTAATGCGAGCCTTCAGGTCAAATGGCATGACGCATGCACAGGGTTGTGCGAGCCGGAAGGAACAAGGCCATGCTGACAGAGAACCAGATGAAAGTGCCTGCCGAGATCGTGCCTCGCCAGGAGAATGCCGAAGAGACCCGCCACGTACCTTCGGAGCTCGAGCACGAGGATTTAGCCGATGCGCGCTGTTGGAATGCAGGCGATCGCCCCTTGCTGACGGGCAGGGTTGGGTCATGCAGTTGAAGGGCGATCGTAGGCTAGAGGCTTTTCGACGGATGCTTCGCATCCGCCGATTCGAAGAAGAAGGTAGGCGCCTGTTCAACGGTGGTCAGATCCCTGGTTGGTTTCACACGACCGTGGGTCAGGAAGGCGCTATCGTCGGAGCAAGCCTCGCCCTCCGGGACGATGACGCCATGACCGGAACACACCGTTCGCATGGCCATCCGATTGCGAAGGGCGCGCATTTGCAGGCGCTTATGGCAGAACTGATGGGTAAGGAGGGCGGCGTTTGTAAGGGGCGTGGCGGTTCGATGCATTTTGCGGACAGTTCAGTGGGGATTATCAGTGAATCGGGAATCGTCGGAGGGGGCATTCCTCTTGCCACAGGATGCGCATTTAGCGCCAAGGTGCGCGGCGTCGATCAGGTTACCCTTTGCTTTTTCGGCGACGGAGCAGTGAACCAGGGCACTTTTCACGAGAGCCTCAACATGGCCTCGTTGTGGAGGCTTCCCGTCATTTATCTTTGCGAGAACAATGGCTATGCAATGACCACCTCCGTAGCAACAAGCCACGGACAGCCGGACATTGCCCTACGAGCGGCAGGTTACGGAATTCCAGGAGAAATAGTAGACGGACAGGACGTCAGTGCCGTCTATCAATCTGCGGCATATGCGGTCACGCGAGCACGCGCGGGGCAGGGACCCACTCTCATAGTGGCCAACACTTATCGGTTCGATGAACACAATATAGGCTTGGCCGTTTCTGGGGAGCCTTATCGACAGGTCGCAGAAGTCGAGGCACACAAACGCGACCGGGACCCAATTTTGCTATATCGCACTGTGCTGCTCGAAGAGGGTGTAAATGAAGAGACTCTAGCAACCATCGAGCATGAAGTGGCCCAAGCCGTCACACAGGCCGTACAGTTTGCTTTGGCTAGCCCCATGCCCCGGCCCGAAACGTTGCCCGACTATATGTTCGTGTCGACCATTGCCCGCTAAGGGTGGGCTGGAGGGATTAATGGATGTGAAAGACGATACCCACAGAGACGCAGCCACGCCCGGTCCCCATATTCAGATGACCTATTTTGAGGCAATCGTGCAGGCCCAGCTAGAGGAAATGCATCGGGATGAGCGCGTTGTATTGTTGGGAGAGGACGTCTCAGTTCATGGCGGCGGCAAGCTTATCGAATGCTTCGGCAAGAACCGGGTTTGGAACATGCCAATTTCAGAAGGCAGTTTTACGGGACTTGGCATCGGGGCTGCCATCAATGGTTTGCGACCGATTGTAGACATTTCAACTGCCAGTTTCATCTATCTCGCTTGTGACCAGATTGTAAACCAGGCCTCAAAATTGCGGTATATGACTGGGGGCCAGATAGACATCCCAATCGTCTTTCGCTGCTGTATGTTCTCGACGGGCTCCGAAGCGGCACAGCATGCCGACCGGCCTTACCCGCTTTTTATGAACGTGCCGGGCCTTAAGATTATCAGCCCGACCAGCGCTGCCGATATCAAAGGCCTCATGAAATCCGCCATTCGCGACGGCGATCCTGTGCTCGTCTTCGAGGACACCCGCCTCTGGCCTCTCAAAGGCGACGTCCCCACGGATCCGGACCATTTAATCCCAATTGGCAAAGCGGACGTGAAGCGCGAGGGGGAGCACGTTACCGTCGTTGCCATCGCCGGTGCTATCAGGCCGACCATGGAAGCTGCCAACTACCTCATCGAGGAAGGCATTTCGGTCGAAGTGATCGATCCACGTACATTGAAGCCGCTCGATTATGAGGCAATCAAGATGTCAATCGAGAAGACCGGACGGCTGATTATTGTCGAGAACGGACACCGTATCTGCAACGTCGGAAGTGAAATCGCAGCGGTGATGGCGGAAGAGTCCTTCGATCTTTTGAAGCGACCTATCTTGCGGCTGAGTGCTCCAGATATTCATGTCCCATTCAGTCCGGCTCTTGAGAAGGACTTTTTTCCAACACGGGACAGCATTGTTGGCGCCATACGACAGTTACTCTGAGTTCCCAAAAAACGCATGAATGGAAGTAACACAGCAACTGCCGTTATCGTCGCAGTAGGAGGTGATAAGACGCGCTTAGAAAAAGAAGGCAGGCCATCAGACGATAGGCGGGAAACATTCCAGAAGGGATAGGGCTTATACATGAGTAAATCATTCATCGATGGCAGATTCGGTCTGAGTGGGAAGACCGCTTTGGTGACCGGCGGAGCACGCGGCATCGGATTGCAAGTCGCGCTTACATTACAAGAAGCTGGCGCCGATATAATTCTCACTGGAAGGGATCGGGTTCGCGTGGCCGCGGCGGCAGATCAGTTTCCAGTCAAGCCTAAAGTCTATCAGCTCGATGTTAGGGACTCGCAGGCGGTACGCGATCTCGCCGATGGCATCGCCGTTTGCCCTGACATCCTTATTAACAATGCCGGGGTGTCCCGCGCGGCGCCGACGAAATATACCACCGACGAGGATTGGCGAGCTGTCCTTTCAGTCAACTTGGACGGCCTGTTCTACTGCAGTCGCACCTTCGGCTCTCTCATGGCGGAGCGCGGTTCCGGCGTGATTGTAAATATCAGTTCGATATGTGGAGATGTTGTCACCCGACAGGAATCCGTAGTCACGGCTTACAATGCGAGCAAGGCGGGGGTAACTATGGTAACCAAAACCCTTGCTTGCGAATGGGCAAGATCTGGGGTTCGGGTGAACGCAGTGGCGCCTGGATTCGTACAGTCAGAGATGACCGACCAGTATCCTGTAGAAGTGGTCAGGGCATGGTCTGATCGGACGCCAATGGGCCGCTTCGGCCAACCTCATGAGATTGCATCTGCCGTCCAATTTCTTGCTAGCGACGCGTCAACCTATATCACGGGAACGGTATTGTTGGTGGATGGTGGCTACACTTGCTGGTGAGATTTTCTATTGGTTAATTCTGGTGGGCCATCCTGCTGCCTGGGGTGACAAAGCAAGATGATCTACCCATCGAAGTTTCTGTGCGTCGCACTACTTGATCCATAGTTTCGTAGTCAAAAGCACGGTGAACGTCAACCGAATCGATGAAGCTATCCAGCAGTTTGGCGGTGCGTTCTTGAGGCCGCTGTAGGTTAGGTGTAAGGCCGTTCACCAAGCTCGTTTGAATGACAGTTCGCGCGACGAGCAGAAGCTCGTGCATCGTACCTTCTCCCAGACGCTCCCCAGCCAGCTGAGTGATGTAGACACCGGTCATCACCCGTTGCCATGGGATCTCTGGTCCTTCACCAGGATCGGTGCGGCGGTAACGGATCCCATCATCGCGCCTCTCATTCCCCAGCCGACTTGCGCGAGAAGAATAGGCCTATATTGCGGCAACCAAGACACTCTTTTTGGTGGTCATGACGTCACATCCTGCAACAGATAAATACAACTACTTCACAAGAATTTACCAATCGCAAACCACGAGCAGTGGTATGTTGGACGAACTCACGCGCGGAAAAAAACCAGACAAGCTATTCGGAGTCGACAAACATGAAAAGAAGAGCGCTTATCCTGATCGAGGGTACAAGGAACAATGGTCCTCTATATGTCCAAGCGGCCCGAAGTCTTGGCCTGCACTCGATTACCCTGGCGGCTGATCCACTTAGGCACTACTATCATGCCGCAGAAGACAGTGAGGTAATCTGTGTGGACACATCCAATCTCGATGCGCTGATTTGCGAGTGTGTTCGGCTGCATGCGACCTATGATATTGCTGGGATTACGAGCTCGGAGGAAGCTGCATATGCGACAGTCGGCATGCTCTGTCGACATTTCAATCTGCCAGGTCCGAACGCCGAATCGGTTGAACGATGCTGCGATAAATTCACTCAACGTCAGCTGCTTGGGCAAGCCGACATTCCAATTCCTGCCTACGCGTTGGCAACGAATGCGAGCGAGGTTGTAAGCTCTGCCGCTAAAATCGGCTTTCCTGTAATTGTAAAACCAGCCACGGACACCGGCGGCAGCGAGGGGGTCCGATTGTGCGGCAGTAGCGAGGAGCTAATCCAGCATACTGCTTATCTATCAAGCAGGTGGAGTACATGGCAGTCCCCAGCAAGAATATTAGTGGAACAATTTGTGAAAGGCTTTCATTATTGGGTGGAGATGATGGGAGATGACGTCATTGGAATCGCCTCTCTCGAATTCGGTCCCTCGCCGCATTTCGTATATAATAGATGCGCCTATCCGGCCTTGCTTACCAATGAAGAGGATGAGCGCATCGCCGATGTTTCACTGAGGTGTTTACAGGCTCTCGACCTTCACTGGGGTCCGACCAACGTTGAACTCAGGTGGACGGCACATGGGCCGGTCGTCATTGAAGTAAATCCGCGTATGTCGGGCTCGCCCGGTGTTGAGCTAGTTGAGCTAGCTTGCGGTATCAATCTTATCCGAGAGCACATTAAACTCGTGATCGGCGATGAGGGCGATTTGCGCGGAACCCGTTCAGAAACTGCTGCTGCGCAATTCCTAGTTCCTGAACGGGACGGCGTTCTCGATTGGATCGATGGCGTCAGCCGGGCGGCTGCTGTACCTGGCGTCGCCAAAGTGAAGCTTTACCTTGAACCAAACACCACGATCAAAAGGAGAGGCGATCACCGAGACTTAATCGGATATGTGACCGCCAGCTCGCCTGACATCGCTCGGACGGAGGCGATACTTCAGCGGGCCGTCGGCTTAATTGAGTGGTCGGTTACATAGGTTCGATTTCCCTTGCTACCTGGCGGAGCGGCGCTTGTGTCCACCGTGTGGTGTTGCCGGGTTCAAGCGCCAGCCGCTGAAGATGATGAAGCCGACGTGCATCATTGTTGAAGCTGCTGAAGCGCTAGCGCAGCGAAGAAGAACCGCCAGGGAGCCATACGATCAGCGGATGGCGCACAGGATCGCTGGTCCTCGACGCACCCGTTTCCGGTTAACCTCCGAGCCAGCGACTGTCGGCCCTCCAACAGGGAAACCGGCAGTCCCGCGCGCGTCCGCAACAGCGGACGGTTGTCGTGCGTAGGACGGAGGAAATTCGCCCCTGCCTCGGGCGGTGAACGGGACAGCCGTAGGAGCGTCAGCAAAGCGCAGGCCGCAGGACGGGACGCGGGACGACTTTCCCCGTCCGCGGCGATCCGCATGTGTTTGCGTCAGGAGAAAGGCTGACCGGACGAAAGGCGCACTGCCGCTTCTCGAAAGTCCGGTCGCTGATCAGCGACGTGCGGTAGGATCGGCCATAGCAGGGCCGAGTTCCCCCTGGAAGAAAAAACAGGTGTTGCACCCGTCGGGTCCCCCTCAATTGCTGGGCAGCCTGTTAACTTCCAGCCTGGCATACTCGCTCTCCAGGTCGTCTTGCGCGGGTTCGGCAATTCCTCGAGCGTCAGCTCCACGGCCAAGATCGCCCGCTCAACGATCTCACCCGCGTCGAGCTCGGCCAGGCCCGAATCAATACCGGCCCAGCTGGTTGGCTGCCAGTCGCAGGAGACTGAGATTCTGCATGGCAGAGTTTACTCGGCAAGCGCCAGCCAGCGCTCTCGGTGGGCCGCATTCATACCCCAACAGAGCGCGTTCAAAGCTGAGGTTGCCGCCAAGGCGCTGTCAAGCAGAGGCTTATCGCGAAATAGAGACGTACGGGCTGCGATCGTTCGAAGGTCGTCGAACGATCGACCTGATTGCAGACCGCGCATACGCCTACGAGGCCCGGGGGTACGTCCTGGGATGTTTTAGAACAGCCATGCCCGCATTACTCCAGGAGCTTGGCGCAAGGCAACGGAGGCCTACGAGTTCTGCTGCACCCGGACAAGGAGCCCGTGTGCCGGTACTCACCAAACCGCCAGCTGGTTCCGAAATAAGGCGATGTCGCAGGTCCGAACAGCTTGCGCACGACTGCGCGAGGCATAAACTGGTTTTAACCCTAGCGAAACCTTTTGTGCATTCTCAGGGCAGTTGCTGGTGCTTACGATTAGAATGACACAAGCAAGGCTCGGCTTGCCGGATCCTGAGTATGTAATACTCCGCTTCCGCCGCTGCAGAAGCCAGTCGTCGGGGGGAACTTCGGCGGGGGGAAGGAAGCCGCGGGTCTCGATCAGCGGGATGGCATCTGGGTTTGAGGTAGCAGAACCGGGGAAGCGTCTTCACCGCTTCCCCGTCGATCCTGCGGATAGGGGCAGAGCTTGGCAAGCTAGTCCGCTCGGCAGATCGCAGAGGCGGTGGCATCGCCCAGACCATCGTGCCTCACGCGATGTCCCGCTGCCTATGCATGTCGCTCGTCGAAGTGAAGGGTGGAAAGGCAGTTGGATAAAAGGTTTGCAGGTAAGGTGGCTCTCGTGACGGGCGGGCGTAGCGGCATCGGTCTTGCGACTGCGCGACGTCTAAGGGACGAGGGCGCTCGCGTGTTCACCGCTCAACGTGGTGAGGACCGGGAATTCGAGGCCATTTCGGTCGACTTCACAGCTCCGACCAAGGCGGCTCATGCTATCAAAGCGGTTGTCGAACGGGCGGGACGGCTCGATGTCCTGGTAAACAACGCCGGGGTCATGCAGGAGGCGCTCGTCGAAGATATGAGCCTAGCAGATTGGGAGAGGACGATCGCCATAAATCTGACCACCCCATTCGTGCTGATAAAGGCGGCGATGCCTCACCTGCGGTCCACTGGCGGCGCGATCGTGAATGTCGGATCGATCGAGGGGCTGGGATCCAACCCGAAACACGCGGCCTATTGCGCCTCCAAGGCTGGTCTCCACGGTCTCACCCGCGCGGTTGCGATCGACCACGGCGCCGAAGGTGTGCGCTGCAACGCTGTCGCGCCTGGCTGGATCGACACCGACCTGAACTTGGATTTCATCGAGAGCATGCCGGACCCCAAGCGCTTTCGCCAGCAGATCGGTAATATCCATCCAATTGGGCGAACGGGGAAGCCGGAGGAGGTCGCGAACCTCGTAGTCTGGCTGGCTTCGCCAGAATCCTCGTTTATCACCGGTCAGGTGTGGACGATCGATGGAGGCCGAATGGCGAAGCTCAGTCTGCCACAGTAGAACCTGCGCAGGTTTGCCAAGCCGGACTTCATTGGACACCGCTCTCTTAAAAGGTGTTTGACAGCTTAGGTTGCAACCTGAGCGAAACGTTTGCGTTGTGCCCGGTATGAAAGAGGTCTAGGATTTCGGAGGATCTCTTGCAGTATAGTTCTAGAATTTTCTAAGCGAAAATTAACGAGCTTAAGTTCTGCGCAATGCAAGCGAAACAGGAGTATGATGGACGGTACCTTATGTTTTTTTGGATGGGAGTCGGTTTCAGCGGACACCTCCATGTGCTTCCCAATATACGTCGACCGGGCTAGATTTGGGATGTCGTGAGACGGCGATACATTTTGTACCGGGAATGGGCGCTCTCGCGGTCGGGCACTCGATCCTGATACTTGGCGCTCAGGCCAGGCCCATCGCTAGTTCCAACGCCTGCCGTTCGAAGAGGCGGCGGTAAATGCCACCATCGAGATCGATCAGCGCGGCATGATCGCCGTCCTCCATGATGCGGCCACGGTCGAAGACGAGCAGCCGATCGAGCGAGCGGACCGTCGACAGCCGGTGTGCGATGACGAGTGTGGTTCGACCCACCATCAACCGATCCACCGCTTGTTGAATGAGCACCTCGGATTCCGAATCGAGGCTCGATGTGGCCTCGTCAAGAATAAGGATCGGCGCGTTCGCCAGGAAGGCGCGCGCGATCGCCACGCGCTGGCGCTCGCCGCCGGAGAGCTTCAAACCCCTTTCGCCGACCAATGTCCCATAGCCCTTCGGCAGGGGCGCGATGAAGTCATGCGCACTGGCCAGCCGTGCCGCTTGCTCGATTTCGGCCTGGCTCGCGCCAGGCCGGCCATAGGCGATGTTCTCGGCAAGCGACCTGTGAAACAGGATAGGCTCCTGCTGCACGATCGCGATCTGCGAACGGAGCGACTCTTGGGTCACCTCGGAGACGTCCTGGCCGTCTATCAGGATCCGGCCGCCGCTCAGGTCGTAGAGTCTCTGGATGAGCTTCACGAATGTTGACTTGCCGGAACCGGAAGGTCCAACCAACCCAACCCTTTCGCCAGCCTCAATCGACAGCGAACATTGGCTATAGATCGGCAGGGGATGGTTGGCGTAACGGAAGTGGACGTTCTCGAAATCGATGCGGCCCGTCGTGATCCGGATCGGCTTGGCCTCTGGACGATCCGCAACATCCAGCTGCTGATTGTGGATGGCCACCAGTTCTTCCATATCATTAACCGAGCGTTGCACGGTGCGGACATGCATGCCGGCATCACGCAGATAGCCCTTCAGGACGATGAAGGACGTGAGAACATAGGCTATCTCGCCCGGCGTTGCCTGTCCATGCGACCACAGAAGCAGGGCATATCCGACCACCGCCACCCTGAGCGCAACCAAAGTGACGCCTTGGGTTGAGTCGACGATCGTTCCGCGCACCCAACTCCGGCGCGCGCGGTGCCGCCATTTGGTCATGATATTTTCAAGCCGCTGGTCTTCGCGAACCTCGGCGCCGAAGCCTTTGACCACAGCGTTGCAACTGACCGCGTCCGCAAGCGCGCCGCCGAGCTTTGTGTCCCATTGGTTGGCAAGGCTCGCCGCCGGCGCGACATAGCTGAGCGACAGCGAAATCGAAAACGCTAGATAGATCAGAGAGCCGCAAGCAAAGATCACGCCCATGACCGGCCAGTGCCAGCCGAGCAGCGCCGTCGAACCTACCAAGATGATAAAGGACGGGAACAGCGCGACCAATATTGTGCTGTTTAGAGGGTCGAGCGCCCACATGCCGCGCGTTATCTTGCGCACTGTCGAGCCGGCGAAGCTGTTCGCATGCCAGTCTGTCGAAAAGCGCTGGACATGATAGAACGCTTCGTTCGCGACATCGGACATCATCTTCAGCAAAAGATCGTTCAGGCCAATGACGGCGATGTGGCGCATGGCGATGGCAACGAGCGCAAGCGCAATCGGTACAGAGAAGGCTGCAAGGGCCGAATGCCAGGCTGGTGCTGCCACAGCAGCGCCGCCTGCAACAGCATCGATGAGACGACCTGAATAGACCGGCATCAGCACGTCAGCCAGCGTGGAGGCAAGCATCGCAGCCGTGATGATCGCGAGCCGCACCGGCTGCCGGCTCCAGTGGCGGACAGTGAAGGCGAGTACGTGGCGACCAGTGGCGCCGCGTCCATGGACGGGGAAACGTTTCATAGTTTCCAAGCGGGCGCATCAACACGCTCGGTCCCAAAGACGTTAAAAGACAAAACTAGAATTTTCGACCTCCCCCATAACAGCATCAATTTTGGCGGGCAGCTCCTGCCGCCTCACGACGGTGATGTTCAAAAGTCGTGCCAACTGAGCGGGAACATCCGAAGGACAAATTCAGCAGGTTACCGAGCCTGGAGAAAGTCAGCCGCCATCCAGTCGAATACGATTGCTACGGCTGCTCAACTCGGGAGATTGGAAAAGAAGGTCGATGTATCGATTGAATTTTGAGCTTGTTCTTGCCTCGATCAAATAAGTACAGTTGCAATGCAGCGTTCTCAGGCCCGGCACTTAGGTGCTGATTTCAAAAGCGCGCCGCGAATACGTTCCTGCCCATATTCCGT